>JAXKFZ010000282.1:0-2572 GCA_036550635.1 Collinsella sp.
AACCGTGCCAACGCCCAGGCCATGGACATCGCGATCCACGGCAAGCAGCGTGACCTCGTTGTCGTGCGGCAACGGGCTGCTCTCGAGCAGGCGGTTGTTGGTTCGGATGGTTGCGCGCACAAACGAGAGATACTCGGCGCAGGCATCAGGCTCCAGCTCACGCATCTGCGATAGCAGCGCGCGTTCGGTATCCATCCAATGCTCGTTGATAGTGACGCCGGAGTTCTGTCCTGCTCGTGCAAGTGCAATGCCGCGCGCCTCGCCGTCAATCACCGCAACCTGTGAAAACGTCGACGACGAAAGGCAGTAGGCGAGGTCGCACGCGGCCTCAAGGCGGTTGTACTCATCGTTATCCGAATTGTTATGCCAAAGCTGCTGCAGAATCAGCGCGATGGCGTCGAAGTCTTCGGTATCAAACGGTCGGTAAAGAACCCGCGAGACCATGGTGCCTCTTTCTTTTGCGGATGCATATCGAGCACAGTTCTACCACGCCATTGGCATCTAATTATGGTGCCCCTGTGTTCCATGAACTCACCGTGCCCGGTGCCATGCCCACCCCCTCCGCTCGCAAACTTTTTCTGCACATGCGCCCGTTGCGGGGTGCATCGATGCGCTCGATGCGCTACATTAAATCAGTATTTTCAATGCCGCTGCGCGAGCGCTGCAGATCGACGTATCACCGACTCACAGAGCACGGCGGCGTACCAGACAGGAGGACTGCATGGGATCTGATGTGAAGATCGCACGCGCGTTGATCTCGGTTACCGATAAGACGGGCGTCGTCGATTTCGCACGGACGCTGGTTGACGACTTTGGCGTCGAGATCATCTCTACGGGCGGCACGGCTCGTGCCATCGAGGACGCGGGCGTTCCCGTAACCCCCATCGAGGAGTTCACGGGCTATCCCGAGATGATGGACGGCCGCGTTAAGACCCTGCACCCCAAGGTTCATGGCGCGCTGCTGGCCCGCCGCGATTCCGAGCAGCACATGCAGGAGGCGGCTCAGCACGGCATTAAGCTGATCGACCTGGTCGTCGTCAACCTGTACGAGTTCGAGAAGACCGTCGCCAACCCCGAGGTCACCTTCGCGGACGCCATCGAGCACATCGACATCGGTGGCCCCTCCATGCTGCGCTCTGCCGCCAAGAACGCCACGAGCGTTACCGTCATTTCCGATCCGGCCGACTATGATGCCGTCCTGGCCGAGATGCACGAGACCGGTGGCTGCACCACGCTTTCCACCCGTCGTCGCCTGCAGGTGAAGGTCTACCAGACCACCGCCGCCTACGACACGGCCATCTCCCGCTGGCTCGCCGCCCAGGCAAGCGACGTGGCGGACACCTCTGCCAAGCTCGAGATTTCGCTGGAGAAGGTCGACGACCTGCGCTATGGCGAGAACCCGCAGCAGAAAGCCACAGTCTATCGCTTTGCCGAGGGCTGCGAGAACACCGCGAGCTCGCAGTTCCCGCTCGTGGGCTCCAAGCAGATCCAGGGCAAGCCGCTCAGCTACAACAACTATCTGGATGCCGACGCCGCTTGGAACCTGGTCCGCGAGTTCGACGAGCCGGCCTGCGTGATTCTCAAGCACCAGAACCCCTGCGGCTCCGCCGTTGCCGAGGACATTACGTCCGCTTACGACCGCGCCTTCGCCTGCGATCCCAAGAGCGCCTTCGGCGGCATCATCGCCTGCAACCGCGAGGTTCCCTATGAGCTGGTCGAGCACTTTGCCGATCAGAACAAGCAGTTCGTCGAGGTTATCATCGCCCCGAGCTACACCGACGAGGCGCTCGAGCGCATGGCCAAGCGCCCCAACCTGCGCGTGCTGGCCACCGGCGGCGTGGACCACGGCGCCCAGGTGGAGCTGCGCTCCATCGACGGCGGCATGCTGGTGCAGGAAGTCGATCATGTGACCGAGGATCCCGCGACCTTTACGTTCCCCACCGACCGCAAGCCCACCGACGCCGAGATGGCCGAGCTCGAGTTTGCCTGGAAGGTCTGCAAGGGCGTTAAGTCCAACGCCATCCTGGTTTCCAAGGGCAAGGCCGGCATTGGCATGGGCCCGGGTCAGCCTAACCGCGTTGACTCTGCGCTGCTTGCCTGCGAGCGCGCCGAGGACTTCTGCGAGCGCGAGGGCGTGGAGAAGGGCGGCTTTGCCTGTGCAAGCGACGCGTTCTTCCCGTTCCGCGACAATGTCGACGTGCTTGCTGCACACGGCGTGACCTGCATCATTCAGCCCGGCGGCTCCAAGCGCGACGACGAGAGCATCCAGGCCTGCAATGAGCATGGTATTGCGATGGTCTTTACCGGCGCCAGGCATTTCCGCCACTAAGTTCCGCCTTGGGACAAAATAATCTCTGCAAAAGACGGTCGCTCCGTTTGGAGGGCCGTCTTTTTGGTATAAGAGGACGGAATGACTAACACGAAAGGTATGACCATGCCCCAGATTGATGATGCCGAGCTGTTTGGCAATGCCGAGGATCAGCGTGCGTACGAGGACTTTTGCGCCAATCAGGAGGCGGTCGAGAAGTTTACGCTCGACAAGCCCGCGCTTGTCTGCCGTTGGCGCATGTCC
>JAXKFZ010000283.1:0-2740 GCA_036550635.1 Collinsella sp.
TGAAAGTGGGCAGCACCCGAAGCCGGTGGCCTAACCCCTTGTGGGATGGAGCCGTCTAAGGTGAGGCTCGTGATTGGGACTAAGTCGTAACAAGGTAGCCGTACCGGAAGGTGCGGCTGGATCACCTCCTTTCTACGGAGAATTCAGTCGGATGTTCGTCCGACGGTGTGCGCCCCGCGCGTCGCATGGTGCGATGGCGGCGGGGTTGCTGGTGTGGAAGACGTCGTTGGCTTTGCCCTGCCGGTCGTGCGGTGGGTGCCGGGGTGGTATGGATGCGCTTTTGGGCTCCCGGATCGCCACCCCAGGCTTTTGCCTGGCGCGATTCGATGCCCGTCGTGCCTGGGGGCCGGCCGTGTGCCGGCGCGATGGCGTGGCGGTGCGTGGTGGCTTGAGAACTGGATAGTGGACGCGAGCAAAACAAGGGTTTTTGAATCTTTGTTTTGCTGTTGATTTCGAATCGAACTCTATTGTTCGTTTCGATCGTTTTGTGATCATTTTTAGTGTGATGATTTGTCGTCTGGGAATTTGCTAGAGGAATCTTGCGGCCATGCACTTTCGTGGTGTGTGTTGCTTGCAAGGGCGTATGGTGGATGCCTTGGCAGACAGGACCGATGAAGGACGTTTGAGGCTGCGATATGCCTCGGGGAGCCGCCAACAGGGCTTTGATCCGAGGATTTCCGAATGGGGGAACCCACCGACCGTCATGGGTCGGTACCGGCTTCGGCCGGGGGGTACGCAGGGAAGTGAAACATCTCAGTACCTGCAGGAAAGGATATTCCGTGAGTAGTGGCGAGCGAAAGCGGATGATGGCCAAACCTTGCGCGTGTGATACCCGTCGGGGGTTGCGCGCGGGGTGTTGCGGGATCGCGTGCGCCGGCTCCGACGGGCCGGCCGGCAGTTGCAGAAAACCATGTGTCAGGGGAACCGGGTTGAATACCGGGCCGCAGAGGGTGAGGGCCCCGTACCTGAACGCGCATGGTCTGCCGATCGCGTCTCCCAAGTAGCACGGGTCCCGTGGAACCCCGTGCGAATCCGCCCAGACCGTTGGGTAAGCCTGAATATTCCTGTCTGACCGATAGCGAACGAGTACCGTGAGGGAAAGGTGAAAAGTACCCCGGGAGGGGAGTGAAACAGTCTCTGAAACCGTGCGCCTACAATCCGTCGGAGCCCTTTTGTGGGGTGACGGCGTGCCTATCGAAAAATGAGTCTGCGAGTCAGTGGCATGTGGCGAGCATAACCCGTGTGGGGTATGCGTAGCGAAGGCGAGTCTTAAAAGGCGTTTGAGTCGCGTGTCCTGGACCCGAAGCGGGATGATCTAGCCCTGAGCAGGTTGAAGCGCGGGTAAGACCGCGTGGAGGACCGAACCCACCTGGGTTGAAAACCGGGGGGATGACTTGGGGCTAGGGGTGAAAGGCCAATCAAATTCCGTGATAGCTGGTTCTCTCCGAAATGCATTTGGGTGCAGCGTCGGGTCATTACGTCCCGGGGGTAGAGCTACTGGATGCTTGCGGGCCCGTATCGGGTACCAACAGCAACCAAACTCCGAATACCGGTGACGTGTATCCCGGCAGTGAGTCGGCGGGGGATAAGCTTCGTCGTCGAAAGGGAAACAGCCCAGACCGTCGTCTAAGGTCCCGAAGCGTGTGCTAAGTGGGAAAGGATGTGGAGTCGCATAGACAGCCAGGAGGTTGGCTCAGAAGCAGCCACCCTTGAAAGAGTGCGTAACAGCTCACTGGTCTAGTGGTTCCGCGCCGACAATGTAGCGGGGCTCAAGCACACCACCGAAGACGCGGCAGTATTTTGTACTGGGTAGGAGAGCGTCCCATGAGGGGCGAAGCGGCCGTGTGAACGCGCCGTGGACTTCATGGGAGTGAGAATGCAGACATGAGTAGCGAGAGACGGGTGAAGATCCCGTCCGCTGGATGACCAAGGGTTCCAGGGCCACGTTCATCGTCCCTGGGTGAGTCGGGTCCTAAGGCGAGGCCGACAGGCGTAGTCGAATGGATGAACGGGTCGATATTCCCGTACCGGCTTTCAGCCGCCAAAACCGAGGCTTGGAGTACTAACCTCCGGGTCCGGGCTTACTGCTCCTTCGGGGGCGGGATGCCCTGGCCTGTTGGGACCGATCCTTGTAGTAGGTCAGCGCAGGAGTGACGCAGAAGGGTAGCCGGCCGCGGAGGTGGTCTTCCGTGGTCAAGCACGCAGGGCGTGGGACAGGCAAATCCGTCCCGCATGGGTCCGAGGTGCGATGATGGGGGCCTTATGGCCCGATATCCGGTGATCCCGGCTGCCGAGAAAAGCTTCGGCGTCAGGCTCAAAGCCGCCCGTACCCCAAACCGACACTGGTGGTCAGGTAGAGAATACCAAAGCGATCGAGCGAATCCTGGTCAAGGAACTCGGCAAATCACTCCCGTTCCTTCGGTTTAAGGGAGACCCCCGATGGTGAACACACTTGCTGTGGGAGCTTTTGGGGGTGGCACAGACCAGGGGGTAGCGACTGTTTACCAAAAACACAGGTGCATGCGAAGGCGCAAGCCGCTGTATATGCACTGACGCCTGCCCGGTGCCGGAAGGTTAAGAGGATCCGTCAGCCTTCGGGTGAAGCGGTGAATTCAAGCCCCGGTAAACGGCGGTGGTAACTATAACCATCCTAAGGTAGCGAAATTCCTTGTCGGGTAAGTTCCGACCTGCACGAATGGCGTAACGACTTCCCCACTGTCTCGACCAGGAGCTCGGCGAA
>JAXKFZ010000284.1:0-3608 GCA_036550635.1 Collinsella sp.
CGAGCGAGATGGCGGCAGCGAACATGCTGAGACTCCTCACAAACTAAAACGTACGAAAGCGGGGGTTTACCCGATTGTTACCAAGATATGCGCTGCAATTGGTGGCTGCGCACAACAACCAGCCATATTAACGCGCACGTGTGGCGGTGCGGCGCAATGTAGTGGCGACCTGCGCGATAATGGACGGGAATTACACGGAAACGTAAAGGCTTCTTAAAGAAATGGCGAGGGTAGGGCGATGAGCGAGCAGGTTTGTATGACGGGCGCCGAGTACTGCGGCGGAGCTGCGGGCGTGGATACGTACGGCTATCCGGTCGAGACTACGGGCAATGCGGTGCTGGACACGTTGGAGCACCGTTCCTCCACGCGTGCCTTCGCGCGTGATGACGACGACCGCCCCGTGGCGGTGACCGACGAGCAGCGGGCGGCGATTTTGCATGCGGCGAGTCGCGCGCCGTCGGCGGGCGCCATGATGATGTATTCCATCGTGAGCATCCGCGAGCAGGCAACGCTCGACCGCCTGGCCGACCTGTGCGACCACCAGCCCATGATCGCCAAGGCGCCCTGGGCACTGATATTTGTGGTCGATTATGCCAAGTGGATCGATCTGTTTGAGCACGTGGGCTGCTTTGAGCCCGAGTTTGTCGAGCGCACGGGCAAGGCGCCCCGCCGCGCGCCGGGTTTGGGCGACTTTGCCATCGCGGCCCAGGACGCCGTGATCGCCGCGCAAAACGCCGTGGTTGCCGCCGAGGCCCTGGGGCTGGGGAGCTGCTATATCGGTGATATCGTCGAGAATGCCGAGGAAGTGGCCGAGCTGCTCGATCTGCCGCCCTATACCATGCCGCTGTCGATGCTCATCATCGGCACGCCCCGTAAGGAGCGCCCGGCCATTGCACATCCCGTGGTGAACCTGGTGCACGAGGAGCGCTACTGCCGTGCGGACGACGCGACTATGGATGCGCAGGTGGCCGAGATGGATGCGATGTTTCGCCCGCACGCCCGCGAGGTGGGCGAGCGCGTCGTGGACATCTATACCCGCAAGCACACGAGCCCCTTTATGGCCGAGATGAGCCGATCCATGGAGTGGTGGTTCAAAAATTGGCTCGGAAAATGACGGATATGACAAAGGGACGGTCCCTTTGTCACATTCCATATCGCCGCGGTGGCCTAAAGGCCGTATAAATGTTTATCTAGCTGGGAAAACAGTGCATTTAAACATGGCCGATTACCTATAATCCTTTCGAACGTTAAAGTTGGGAGGAAACCGGCTTATGGAACAAAAGGCCAAGGAGGCAGCCTCGCACGCTGCGATTCCTGTGAGCATCTCGGCGATGCTCGTCACGCTGGGCGTGGTGTATGGCGATATCGGCACCAGCCCCATGTATGTAACCAAGGCGCTCGTTGCCGGCAACGGTGGCATCGGAAGCGTCACGGAGGAGTTCGTGCTCGGCGCGCTCTCGCTCGTCGTATGGACGGTCACGCTGCTGACGACCGTCAAGTACGTGCTGATCTCGCTGCGCGCCGACAACCACGGCGAGGGCGGCATCTTTGCCCTGTACAGCCTGGTCAAGCGCTGTGGCAAGTGGCTTATCATCCCCGCCATGCTGGGTGGCGCCGCGCTGCTCGCCGACGGCATCCTGACGCCGGCCGTTACCGTTACCACGGCCATCGAGGGCCTGCGCACCATCCCGGCGGTCCATGCCGTGCTGGGCGATGACCAGGGCCGCGTCGTCGCCATTACGCTCGCCATCATCATCGCGCTCTTTTTGGTGCAACGCATCGGTACGGCCAAGATCGGTCACGCCTTTGGCCCCATCATGACGCTGTGGTTCCTGTTCCTGGGCGGCACGGGTCTGTTTTTTGTCTTCCAGCACCCCGCCGTGCTGCTGTGCCTCAACCCGGTGCGTGGCATCGCCTTTTTGCTGAGCCCCAACAACCACGCGGGTATCATGATTCTGGGCAGCTGCTTCCTCGCCACCACCGGTGCCGAGGCGCTCTACTCCGACATGGGCCACGTCGGCCGCGGCAATATCTACGCTACCTGGCCGTTCGTTAAGTGCTGCCTGCTGCTGTCCTATATGGGCCAGGGCGCTTGGCTTATGAACAACGCTGCCAACCCCGAGCTCATGGGCATTGCCGACCTCAACCCGTTCTACCAGATGCTCGCCCCGGGCCTGCGCCCGTTTGCCGTCGGCCTTTCCACCGTTGCGGCCATCATCGCCTCGCAGGCGCTCATCACCGGCGCATTCTCGCTGGTGTCCGAGGCCAGCCGTCTGGACCTTATGCCGCACATGCAGGTCTTCTACCCTGCCGAGACCAAGGGCCAGCTCTACATCCCCATGGTCAACAACGTCATGCTCGTGGGCTGCGTCATCGTGGTGCTGCTGTTCCAGAACTCGGCGCATATGGAAGCCGCCTACGGCCTTGCCATTACGCTGACTATGATGTGCACCACGCTGCTGCTCTTCTTCTACCTGCACGAGGAGCGCAAGCTCAAGGTTGCTCCGTGGATCTTCGCGGCCTTCTTCCTTTTGCTCGAAGGCTTCTTCTTTGTGAGCTCGCTCACCAAGTTCTTCCATGGTGGCTACTTCACCATCCTCATGGCTGCACTCATCATGGGCATTATGGTGTGCTGGTACAACGGCACGGCGGTCGAGCAGCGCCAGTTTACGCTGCTGCCGCTGCGCAGCTACCTGCCGCAGCTCAAGCGCCTGCGCGACGACGACCGTTACGAGCGCATGAGCGACAACGTCGTGTACCTGACCAAGGACACCCATACCGACTACATCGACCGCGATATCGTCTATTCGATCTTGGACAAGCATCCCAAGCGCGCCCGCGCCTGGTGGTTTGTGAATGTCGAGACCATGGACGAACCGCACACCTTTGCCTATTCGGTCGAGACGTTCGGCACCGACTACGTGTTCCGCGTGCATCTGTACCTGGGCTACAAGATCAACCAGCGCGTCAATGCCTACCTGCGTCAGGTTGTTCAGGACCTGGCTGCCACCGGCGAGTTGCCGCCGCAGACGCATGACTACTCGGTCTACAAGGATCCGGGTAACATCGGCACGTTCAAGTTCGTCCTGATCCGTAAGCTTCTGGCGCCCGAAAGCGATGTGGAGCCCAGCGAGCGTACGGCCATCACGCTCAAGTACATCATCCGTCGCGCCGCCGGCACGCCTGCGCGTTGGTACGGCCTGGAGAACTCCAACGTGAGCTTTGAGTACGTGCCGCTGTTCACCAAGTTCAAAGCCGTGAACAAGATGCAGCGCCTGGCCCCCAACGAGCGGCCGTAGACGTCGGCGGCTACACGGAGTTGGTTTTTGATGGATAAGCATGAGGCCGGGGAGGTAAACATGGATACAAAGGCGCTCGATGGCCGTGAGGCGGTGGTCGAAATGGTGCGTGAGGCGCGTGTCGACGCCGCCGAAGATCGGTTCCTTACGAACCGTGCCAACATGGATATGGCCGACCGCGTGATCTCGATCGTGGCACTGGTATTTGGAGCGGTGTGCGTGTGTGCCCTGCTCGCGCACGTGCTGTTTGTCTAGCGACCGCCGGTTGCAAAGGCTATACACTTGGAACCACCACAAGGGAAACCACCA
>JAXKFZ010000285.1:0-6253 GCA_036550635.1 Collinsella sp.
GATGGGCCAGCCGGGTGGCGACGACAAGACCACAGCGCCCGTCACGGACACCTACGACATCACGGGCAATCTGTGCGAGAACAACGACAAGTTCGCCATCGATCGCGAGCTGCCGCATATCGACATGGGCGACCTGCTTGTAATCCACGATACCGGCGCGCATGGCTACTCCATGGGCTACAACTACAACGGGCGGCTGCGCTCCGCCGAGGTCCTGCTGCGCCCCGATGGCTCGGCCGACCTCATCCGCCGTGCCGAGCGCCCGGGCGATTACTTTGCCACGCTCGACGTGTTGCCGAGCGGCCGAGAGCTGCTGGCCAAGTCGCGCGCCGAAAATGCTCGCCGTCGCGCCCAAGACGAGCGCCTGGCCGTCGCCGCCCAATGGAATAAACGCATCCAGATCACGGACGCGAAGGAGAAGAACATGGACATCCGCAATCTTGAGGGCTCAATCGTCGCCCTTGTTACGCCGTTTAAAAAGGACGGCAGTGTCGACTTTGACGCACTCGGGCGCCTTATCGATTTCCACCTGCAAAACGGCACTGACGCCATCCTCACCCTGGGCACCACCGGCGAGAGCGCCACGATGACCGATGACGAGGACAACTCCGTTGTCGCCGCCGTGGTCAAGCAAGTTGCGGGACGCGTCCCCGTCATCGCCGGCTCGGGCTCCAACTCCACGCAAACCATGCTCACCAAGTCGCTCACCTACCAGGGCTTGGGAGCCGACGGTCTGCTGCTCATTACCCCCTACTACAACAAGTCCAACGAAGAGGGTATCTATCAGCACTTTAAGACCGTCGCCGATGCCGTGGACATCCCCTGCATCCTGTACAACATCCCCGGCCGTTGCGGCTGCGGCATCAGCGAGCGCAACGTAGAGCGCTTGGCCGCGCACCCCAATATCATGGGTATTAAGGAAGCCTCGGGCAACGTCGCCTACGCGGCCAAGATCGCCCACCTGTTGTCCGACGACTTCCGCATGTACTCGGGCGAGGACGCGCTCACCGTGCCGCTCATGAGCCTGGGCGCTTCGGGCACCATCAGCGTGTGGGCCGACGTTCAGCCGCAGCTCGTGCATGACATGTGCCGCGCCTACCTGGACGGCGACGTGGAGCGCGCCCGCGATATCCAGATTGCCGCCCAGCCGCTCATCAACGCCCTCTTTAGTGAGGTCAACCCCATCCCCGTTAAGGAAGCGCTCACCCAGATGGGTATGATCGAGGCAAACTACCGTATGCCGCTGTGCCCCATGGCAGACGACACGCGCTCCGCACTTATCGATGCTCTGAAGGGAGCTGGTCTGCTTGATTAAGACCGTCATTATGGGAACGGGCCGCATGGGCTCGCTCATCCGCACTACCGCCGATGGCATTGTCGACGCCGCCGGTCAGCCCGTTTTCGACATCGTCGCCCAGATCGGCTTCGACTTGTCCGAGCTCGAGAACGCTCCGGCAGCCGACGTCATTATTGACTTCTCGAACGTCGCGACCTTCGATGCCGTCGTCGCCTATGTCGAGCGCACGGGCGCGGCGTTGGTCTCGGGCACCACGGGCTATACGCCCGAGCAGATGGATCGCCTGCGCGAGCTGGGTCAGAACGCCCGCGTCATGCATTCCGGCAATTACTCCATCGGTATCGCAGCCCTGCGCCATCTGGTAGCACAGGCCACACGCGAGCTGCCCGGCTTTGACTGCGAGATCGTCGAGACGCACCACAACCAAAAGGTCGACGCCCCGAGCGGCACCGCCAAGCTACTGCTCGACGCCGTCGTCGAAGCTGAACCCGAGGCAGGCTACCACCCCGTCTATGGCCGCGAGGGCATGTGCAGCGCGCGCGACCCCAAGGAGATCGGCATGCACTCGCTGCGCGGCGGCACCGTAGCTGGCGTACACGAGGTGGGTTTCTTTGGCCAGGACGAGGAGGTCACGCTCACCCACCGCGCCACGAGCCGTCAGATCTTTGTCAACGGCGCCTTGGCAGCCGCGCAGAAGCTCGTCACCCGCGAACCCGGCTTCTATACGTTCGGCAAGGTCATGTTTGCCTAACCAGGTATCAACCGAATCCACCCAAAGGAGAGATAGCAAATGAGCAACGCAGCCGAGATGGATGCACAGGAGATTATCAACTACATCGCCACCGCGCCCAAAAAGACGCCCGTCAAGCTGTACGTGCGCGAGAAGCCGGGCATGAAGGTTGCCTGGGGCAACGCACATGTCTACGGCGGTCGTCGTGGCAAGACCGTCTTTGGCGACTGGGATGAGCTTAAGGCCATCCTGGACGCCAACGCCGACTCCATCGATTACTACGACGTTGAAAACGATTGCCGCAACTCCGCCGTGCCCATGCTCGACCTTAAGGGCATCAACGCCCGCATCGAGCCGGGCGCGATCATCCGCGACCGCGTCGAGATTGGCGACCGTGCCGTCATCATGATGGGCGCCATCATCAACATCGGCTCCGTCATTGGCGAAGGCTCCATGATTGATATGGGCGCCGTGCTGGGCGGTCGCGCCACCGTGGGCAAGAACTGCCACATCGGCGCCGGCACCGTACTGGCAGGCGTCGTTGAGCCCGCGAGCGCCACGCCCGTCATCATCGAGGATGATGTCATGATTGGCGCCAACGCCGTGGTCCTAGAGGGCGTGCACGTGGGCAAGGGCGCTGTCGTTGCCGCCGGCGCCGTGTGCGTCGAGGACGTCCCCGCCGGTGCCGTCGTGGCCGGTGTCCCCGCCCGCGCCATCAAGATGCGCGACGAGAAGACCGACAGCAAGACCGGCCTGGAAGAGGGCCTGCGCCAGCTGTAGAAGTTACGCGGTTTTGCCAAACCGCGTAACGGCTCGACGCTGCAAACGCCCCTAAGCGGCAATCTGACGTTCAATCGTCGGTCGCGTACCGAAGTACGCTTCCCTCCTCTTTCACGTCACCTTGCTCGCTTAGGGGCGTTTTCGCTGACGTGAGCTCAACCTGCGGCGCAATGTCAGCAACCAAGCCGAAAACAAAAAAGGCCGAAGTCCCAAAAGGCTTCGGCCTTTGTTTTTTGCAACGTCCAAGAGCAGTTTATCGATTCTCAATACTTCCGATGTTCTTGAGCTCGATGGAGATGAGGCCGTTGGGCTCGTTGACAAACTCGATGTACTCAGAGTTCGAACCCATCTCGGCCGGGAAGCTGATCTCGATGCCCGTGTCGGTACGGATCTTGTGGTTGCGCACCGCCGCGCGTTCGACCTGCTTGCGCTCCACGGGCACACGCTCAGGGACCTTCTCCTCAGTCAGTGCCGCGCGCACGCTCTCCTTGATAACCGGCTCGTCCTCAAAGACCTCATCGACGATATCCCAAGGGGGCAGTTCCTCGTCATCCTCAACTTTCTCGGCAACAGCAGCCTTAACCTTGGCGAGTGCTACAGCCGTGTTGGCACCGTGCTCCTCGGCGACTTCCTCGACCACACGCGTCACGGTGTCGATGACCTCCTTGCCCGATACCCCCGTGTCGCACTGCAGCAGGCCATCGGGAATGAGCATGCGATCCTCGCCGGCAATCTTGCGCTTCTTATCCACATAGCCGATCTCCATGGTGCTTGCACGCACGATTGCATAGCTCGGCACCTTTTGCGAGGGATTCGGCAGAATGGCGTAGTGGCGCGCAATGTCGTTGCGCACCTCGCCCTCTTCGCGACCCACCTCGTGCATAAAAGCCTGCTTGGAGCCCAGCAGCATCACGGCAAACCAGCGGGCATCCTCATCGTCATCAAAGTCCGCCACAAGCACGTCAGTGGACTCGGCTTTCTCGGCCTTGGTAAGTTCGGAAGAGATGAACTCCGCAATCTGCTGAGACAGATCCACGAACTCACGCTCACCAAAGAAATAGCCCTTGAGCTCGCCGCCGAATGCGGAGTTCTCGGCAAACGTGGCACGCTTGTTATCAGCCGAGGTACGAGCGCGCCGCAGGTGCGTGGTTACGAAATTACGCACGGTGCGGCTCTCGATATCGAGCTCGCGCTGGCTCATAACGTTGACGGCAGAGTCAAAGTCAAGGATATGCAGAATCGCGTGATTGATTTTCATATACGGCATTCCGTTCTAGATCGATTTCGGCACGAACCAGTATAGCGGTCGATCCCGCCCCAGGCGCATCGAAGATTGGTGCATCGGGGACAGGTTGCTTTGCACCAATGGTTAGCGCAGGAGCTCGGACTGCCAAGCCTCGAGCTGTTCTGCCAAGCTCTTGCCGGCAGCGGGCATGTCGATCTGGGGACGTTTGGGCAGAAGCGCACACTTAAGAATCGCAACGATAGTCTGCGAGACAAAGCGTCGCGTATCCTTGTCAAAGCCTTGCGCAGCCTGGAGCATCACGGGCAGGCTCTCGCGCAGATTCCCAGCGATATCCGCAAACCGCTCAGCACCCGTAGCCTCAAGCACGGAGAACAACGCATCTACAAAACGCTCGCGCTCGTTAGGCGACACCGCAAGCAGCATCTCGCGAATGGAGCCATCAACGTATCGAGCACCGGCGGACAGGCGCTCACAGTACACGAAGTCGCGACCATCAACCACCCAGCTAAAGGGATTATGCTGAAGCAGGCTGAACTCGGTGCTCTCAACGATGGCATAGTCCTCCTGTGTCTCGAACATCATGCCAAAGATTGACGACCGAGGTAGCGTCTTGTCGATTCGACCGGAAAAATCGGCAAAGGCGTTGCCGCTCAGAAACTCCTCGACGAAGCCCGGACCATCATGGGAATACGCCCGTTCGATTCGCTCACGGGCGACATCGGGGCACATCGCCGCACCGTACACCGCAAGGTTTCCACCCTTGGAATGACCTCCGCACAAAAGCGGCCCGTCAATCGCATCCGCCGCCTCGTCTACATAACGCGCCGCGGATTCCTGGGCCGGCACAGGACACCGGAACGCCATGTTAAAGTCCTCTTTCCAGCCCACAATCGTGCTGTCGGTCCCCCGGAAGGCAAGATAGCTAAACCCCGCCGGAAATCGGAACGTCATGGCCGCAAACTGCTCCGTTGTCTCGGCATCACTCACGCTACGATAGCCGCAAACACGAACGCCACGGTAGCGAGGGCTTGCTGCCACAGCCTCCAACAGGGCACGACTCCCCTCCGGATCCCACAGGTCGCCAATCATGTCTTGGTAGCACTCGGCGCGCAGCAGCTCGCGTACGTCTAGGCCCTGCCAGTTCGTCAGCTCCGCCATATCACCCGGCAAACGCAAATAGGACAACCACGCAAAGACCAGGCTATCCACCGCGCAGAACGGCCGTTCCTCAAACGGATCAAACGCTGTCTGGGCATAGGTCAAAAAATTAGGCGAATCCGACATGGCCCTCCCATCAACTATGGTGCATTGGGGTCAGGTTACTTTGCACCAAAAAGGCGCCCGGGCCGTGTGGACCCGGACGCCTTCATTGTAGCTTTTCGCTCTAGCGAGCTTGATTTAGCAGGAGAAGTCGACGCTGTCGATGATGTCCTTGAGGGCCTTGGCGGAGGCGGTGAGCTCATGCTGCTCGTCATCGTTCAGCGGCACGGGGACGCGGCAGACGACGCCGTCGCGGCCAACGACCGTCGGCATGGAGATAGCCAGATCGGACAGGCCATACTCGCCCACCATGAGCGAGGAAACGGGCAGAACGGTCTGCTCATCGCGCATGACAGCGGTGCAGATGCGCTTGACGGCCATGGCGACGCCGTAGTAGGTGGCGTGCTTCTTCTCGATGATGGTGTAGGCGGAGTTCTTGACGTCCTCGGCGATACGCTTCTCGGCAGCCTCGTGCTCCAGATGACCGTGAAGCTCGCAGAAGGTGTTCAGCGGAACGCCAGCAACCTGAGCGCTGGACCAAGCGACAAACTCGGAGTCGCCGTGCTCGCCCATGACATAGGCCTGGACATCGCGCGGGTCAACCTCGACGTGGGCACCAAGCATCTGCTGCAGACGGCCAGTGTCGAGCACGGTGCCGGAGCCGATGACATGGCCCTCGGGCAGGCCGGACATCTTGATGGCAGCATAGGTCAGAACATCAACCGGGTTGGAGACGATTAGCAGAATGCCGTCGAAGCCGGACTTCTTAATCTCGGGGATAATGGACTTAAAGATGTTAACGTTCTTGTTGACCAGGTCCAGGCGGGTCTCACCGGGCTTCTGGGCAGCGCCAGCGGTGACGACGATCATGGCGGCGTCGGCGACATCGGAATAATCGCCGGCGTAGATCTTCATCGGCTCGGCAAACGTCATGCCGTGC
>JAXKFZ010000286.1:0-4822 GCA_036550635.1 Collinsella sp.
ACCATGTTCCGCGAGCGCCTACTTGCCAGCAAGGACAAGGAGGCCGTCACCCAGGAAATCCAAAAGAGCGCCCCGGCTCGTCGCCCCGAGGATATCATCCGCGACCCATATGTACTGGAGTTTTTAGGTTTCTCGGACGATACTGCGTTTCGCGAGAGCGATCTAGAGCAGGCGCTCATCACGCATCTTCAGAAGTTCCTGCTGGAGCTTGGCCGTGGTTTCGCTTTCGAGGCGCGCCAAAAGCGCATCACCTTTGATGGGCGCCATTTCTATATTGACCTTGTTTTTTACAACTATCTGATGCGCTGCTTCGTGCTCATCGACCTTAAGACGGACGACCTTACGCATCAGGACCTGGGCCAGATGCAAATGTATGTGAACTACTACACGCGCGAGCTCATGAACGAAGGCGACAATCCGCCCATAGGCATCGTGCTCTGCGCGGACAAAAGCGATTCGATTGTCGAGTACACGCTGCCCGAAGACAACGACCAAGTGTTTGCCGCCAAATACCTGCCGTATCTTCCAAGCAAGGAAGAGCTGGCGCGCGAACTAAGCGCCGAGTACCGCGCCATCAACGAAGCGACCAATGGCGAAACGCAAGGGTAGCAGCACGTTGCGACCGAAGCCACCGCAGCCGTCGCAGGCGCACTCGCGGTTGCGACGCACGCTACGAAACAATACCGTTCATGGACGCCGGCAACGACATTCTAGCCGTGGCTGGCGAGCGTGACCTGACAGGCAAAGACGCGGCCTTCGTCTGATGTGGGTCCATTGGCTGCCACAGAAAAGGGCCGGTTGCAGCCGGCCCTTTAGACGATAATACCTGCGTTGCCCGCGCTTCCGAAGTGTGACTAGCTGAGGAGCGGGTTCCGCGGCACAACCTGATTTTACCCAGTGAGGAGGCTCTTTTGCAGCCGCTCCACTGTTTATTTACATCTGGCACCCTCAAACAATCAGACGGCAGCCCGCACTCCTGAGAGCTGCCCCGCACCCCCGGCCATCACCTTACGGCAACAACCGGTGCTACTCCCCTACTTCCCAAATAGCGCACCCAGCAGACCGCGGCGTTTGGGCTTCTCCTCTCGGTAGGAACCCTCGACGGCGGCTGCAACCTGGCGCGGTTGCTCGCCGCCTCCACGGCGCACGATCTGGTACAGGAAGGGCGATTTAACGTATTTGACCTCGACGGGCGTGGCGTGCACGGTGCTCTCACCGGACAGATGCAGGCTCGGGCTGAGCGGCGCCACGATATGCGTTTCGCGCTTGTCGCTAAACACCACCGCGGCCGCGCGGCCCGTCTGGCCGTTTACGGCAATGCGCACCTGCTCGCCATCGCGGCCGTCTGTCGCCGGACGATCGACAAAGTAGACCGGCACCATCACCAGGCCGTCCTTATGTTTGCGGGCCTTGCGCGCCCACATGCGAATGCTCTTTTTATTGAGCCCCAGTACAGCCTCGGCGTCGTTGCCCGCAACGTCGAGCGCCAACTTATCAATGACCACCTGGTCCTTGGTAGACGCATCGACTGAGACAACGCGAAAGTCACCTTCCTGCATGGCGGGATCGAACGGACCGACCTTGGCAAAGTCCCACGGCTCCAAAATGCCCATGAGGCGAACGTCCAGGTAGTTTGCCCTGGGGTATGCCCAGTCGAGCACCTCGTAGTACACCAAGGCCTCCTTGCTCAGGCCCTTGCCCGGGAAGCTCGCCATCATGCGCAAGTCCGCCAGCGCCATGGGGAAATAGAAGAGCATCATGTCGTTTTGGATCGCGTCTTCCACGTCGTGCCCGGCAAAGGCATCCGGATACTGGCGCACCAGCTGCAGCGCGTTGGCACGTGCCTGCTGCGGCGAGATTTCGCAGGGAATACCCTGCTCGGGCACATACTCCGCACCAACGCCCATGGTCAGGCGCTTGCTAAACGTCCCCGGCTTGAGCAGGTCCGCAATGCCGATCTTATTGCCGCAGGACGGGCACTCAAACACACGCTGCGTTGACTCGCCCTCAAAGGACGCTCCGCAGAAGGGGCAAGGAATGCTCACATGCGTGGCCTCTTGGAACTCCTGCGCCGTGCCGCGATCCTCCCACAGCAGATGTTCCAGGACCGACTGATTGCGCCAGTGCGAATTGAAGAAATACCAGTCCGGGTCCTCCGGGCGCTCGAGCTGCGACACATGGGTGAGCTTGAGCAGTCCATCCACCACCGTCAACGGCGTATGGCGAATACCCAAAGCGCTCTTGGGCTCTCCGGCGTCCGCCTGCCACGGAACCACCGTGCCGCAATAGGCGCATTCAAAGCTGCGCTTAGCCTGGTGCGAGTACATAGGGCCGCCGCAGTTTTGACATTTAATGGCAAACATCTCGTCCATGGAAACGTCCTCCTTTGCACAGGGGCTGTCGACATTAAGTATGTCGAGCAAGCAGGCACATGCCCATACCCATGTGGCCCAAAATGGACCACCCAGGCAGACGAGAAGGCTCGCTCGTTAGCACCGGCAGACTATTGCTGCATTTTCTGAGCATCGGTGCACGGCGCCCCCGCGCGAGCTACACTATCCCCTTAAACATGATTGTGAGGACGACCGCTATGCTATTTGTAAATCGGCTGGTACATACGCTTGTTCCCGGCAGCGAGGACGAGCCGGTCGATGCATCTTGCCGCACCAACGCGGGTTTTACCGCAAGCCTCATCTGCATTGGACTCAACATCACCCTGTGCCTGGCCAAGGGCATCGCGGGCCTGCTCGCCGGCTCCGTCTCCCTCATCGCCGACGCTTTCAACAACCTCTCCGATGCCTCGAGCAACATCGTGAGCCTGCTCGGGTTCCGCCTTGCCAGCCGCCCGGCAGACGAAGGCCACCCCTATGGTCACGGCCGCTATGAGTACCTAGCCGGCCTGTTCGTCGCCGTCCTGGTTTGCGCCGTCGGCATCAACCTGATCCTCGAGTCGGTCACCAAGATCATCAAGCCTTCCCCCACCGCTTACACGTTCATTTCCCGTGCGGCACTGGCTACGTCCATGCTCGTAAAGCTCTGGATGGCCGCGTTCAACCGCACGCTGGGTAACCGCATCGATTCCGAAACGCTCATCGCCACGGCGCAGGACTCCAAAAACGACGTCATCACCTCGGGCTCGGTCTTGGTGGCGGCGCTTATTTCGCAGACGACCGGCTTTGACCTCGATGGCTGGGCAGGCCTGGGTGTGGGCATCTTCATCTGCATCAGCGGCATGGGCCTAGTGCGCGACGCCATCAGCCCATTGCTGGGGCAAGCGCCCGACCCCAAGCTCGTCCAGGCAATCCGCGATAAGATCATGTCCTATCCGCAGGTCTTGGGCACACACGACCTGATGGTGCACGACTACGGCCCCGGTCGTCAGTTTGCCAGCGCCCACGTGGAGATGCCCGGCGAGGGCGACGCATTTGAGCACCACGAGATTTTGGACACCATCGAGCACGACATCAAGCGCCAAATGGGCATCGATATCACGCTGCACTGCGACCCCATCGCCACCACCAGCGACGACCTGCGCAGCTGGGTCAAGCGCGGCGTCATGCAGATCGATCCCGCGCTCTCCATCCACGACCTGCACGAGCACGACGGGTTCGTTTCGTTTGACCTGGTGCGTCCCGACGGCTTTGACATATCCGACGAGGAGCTGCTGGAGCTCGTCACGCGCATCGTGCACGAGCGCCGACCCGATGCCTCATGCGTCGTCACGTTTGATTCGGGCTTTAGCTCGCCCGAGCGTCCGGCCGAGCAGTTGTAGCCTGCTTAACAGCTAGTTTCCCTGCGCGCCCGAGATGCCGTTTTGCAGGGCGTTCCAGGCATCCGTCGCCAAGACGCCCAAGTTCTGCGCGGTATCGCCCAGGTTTTGTGCCGTGTCGCCCAGCTCTTGCGCCTTGTCTCCCAACTCCTGCGCCTTGTTGCTCAAGTCCTCCAGCGTATTGGAACTCGAGCTGTCCGCGCCGCCCTGGTCGCCGGACGCGTTGCCCGACGAGCCGTCCTTGTGCGTGAGCTGAATTTCGAGGTTGCCGCTGTCGTTATAGTAGGCAGAAGTAACGACCCAGTTGGCATCGACGACGGGCGTTGAGCCATCATCAGTCAGGACCACGGCATTCGAAAGATCGGCGCCGCGCGACTTGAGGATCTTCTTGGCGTTGGACCAGTACTGCCCCGGGATATCACTCAGATCGACGGTGCTAGACGAGGCGGACTCGGTTTGCTCGGCAGTAGTATCGGCCGTTGAACTCCCTCGCTTGTTGAGCATGCCCGACACGATGGCAAACACAACCGACAGCGCAAAGAAGATCGCCAGCACGATGAGGATCTTCTTAATCACGCTCGACGAACGCGACGGCGCCTCTTCCTCGTCCTCGCCATATTGCGGAATCGACTTGGGGTACTCGCGATACGGCTCGTGCGACTCGTAGCGAGGCTGCGCCGTGCGAGGCATATACGTCGTCTGCTGAGGCTGCGGAATGGGATTCTGCGGCAGGCCATCATAGGGATTCGGCGTCGAGGCAGCATAAGAATCCTGCGGTGCGTAATCAAACGGATCCGGAGCTGCGTTGCCATAGGGGCCTTGCGAAGATGTAGCGTAAGAATCCTGCGCCGTGTCGCCATAGCCCATAACCCGGGTGGGCTCGGCAGAAGGCTGCGTCGCGGCGGGGTCGGTATAACCGGGGTTGGGAACAACGCGGGTCGCATCGGCGCTATCGCCAGCCTGCGCGGAACCGTAGCCGCCCATCACGGTTGTCTTGTCCTGATCCATGCAACGATTCCTTTCCGTCGCCTGTAAGCATCAAGTTATCCATGC
>JAXKFZ010000287.1:0-1849 GCA_036550635.1 Collinsella sp.
GAGCACTTTTGGTCGCCGATCTCTTTGAGGATGCCGTTCTTCTCGAGCTCGGTGTAGGCAAAGTAGGTCTTTTCTTTGCAGTTGATCTCGTAGAGCGGCGACTCGGCGATATACACGTAGCCCTCGTCGATAAGCGTGGGCACCAGGCGATAGAGCATGGTGAGCACGAGTGTGCGGATGTGATAACCGTCGACGTCGGCATCCGTACAGATAATGACCTTGTTCCAGTTGAGGTTGTCCAGGTCAAAGGCGCCAAGGTTCTTGATGCGCTTGTCCTTGATCTCCACGCCGCAGCCCAGCACGCGCATGAGGTCCATGATGATGTCGGACTTAAAGATGCGCGGATAGTCCTCCTTCAGGCAGTTGAGGATCTTGCCGCGGACGGGCATAACGCCCTGGAACTCGGCATCGCGCGAGGTGCGGATGGCGCCTGCTGCCGAGTCGCCCTCTACGATGTAGATCTCGCGACGGTTCTTATCTTTGGAGCGGCAGTCGATGAACTTCTGCACGCGGTTGGCCATGTCGGTCTTCTGCTGCAGGTTGGTCTTGATGCTCTGACGCGTCTTCTCGGCGTTCTCGCGCGAGCGCTTGTTGATGAGCACCTGCTCCATGATCTTGTTGGCGGCGTCTTTGTTCTCGATCAGGTAAGTCGAGAGGCGTTCCTTAAAGAAGGCCGTCATAGCCTGCTGGATAAAGCGGTTGTTGATGGCCTTCTTAGTCTGGTTTTCGTAGGACGTCTGGGTGGAGAAGCAGTTGGTCACCAGCACCAGGCAGTCCTGGACGTCCTGCCATTTGATGCCGCTCTCGTTTTTGTTGTACTTGCCCTGTTGCTTAATGTAGGCATCGATGGCGCTGGTCAGAGCACTACGGGCGGCCTTTTCGGGTGAACCGCCGTTCTCGAGCCACGATGAGTTGTGGTAGTACTCCTGCATCATGAAGGTGCGCGAGAAACAGATGCACGCGGTGATCTTTACGTTGTAGTCGGGCAGGTCCTCGCGGTCGCGACCGCGACGGTCGGCCTCGATAAAGAAGGGCTCGGTGAGATAGTCGGTACCGACCTTTTCGAGCACGTAGTCCTCGATGCCTTTGGGGTAGCAAAAGTCCTCTTCGGAAAACTCGCCATCGTCGCCCTCAATGCGCAGGCGGAAGGTTACGTTGGCGTTGACCACGGCCTGACGACGCATGGTCTCGCGATACCAATCGTGGGGAATGCTAATTGAGGTAAAGACCTCAAGATCGGGGCGCCACTTGATAGTGGTGCCGGTGCGGTTCTCGTCGCTGGGCTCAATCTCGAGTGCCTTCTTCTTGGCGCCGACAACCTTGCCCTTCTTAAAGTGCAGGGAGTACTTGTTGCCGTCGCGCCAAACCGTGACGTCCATGTACTCGGATGCGTACTGGGTCGCGCACGAGCCCAGGCCGTTGGTACCGAGCGAGAAGTCGTAGTCGCCGCCCTGGTTGTTGTTGTATTTGCCGCCGGCGTAGAGCTCGCAGAAGACGAGCTCCCAGTTAAAGCGCTTCTCGGAAGGGTTCCAGTCGAGCGGGCAGCCGCGGCCATTGTCCTCTACCTGAATGGAGCCATCGCGAAAGGCGGTAAGGGTGATGAGCTTGCCGTAGCCCTGGCGCGCCTCGTCAACGGCGTTGGACAGGATCTCGAAGGCAGCATGCGCGCAGCCATCGAGTCCGTCCGAGCCAAAGATGACGGCGGGGCGCAGGCGTACGCGCTCCTCGTCCTTGAGCTGGCGGATACTGTCGTTACCATAGTTTGCGGTGTTTTTTGCCATACTCGCTCTCTCGGTGCTCCTTTGCTGCGTTTAAGTCATATAGATAGTCAAGGTAGCATAGCCCAGCC
>JAXKFZ010000288.1:0-2495 GCA_036550635.1 Collinsella sp.
ACGGCAAGGTAGCCACGATTCAAATGCGAAGGGCGGTCCCGAAAGGCCGCCCTCCGCTCCCCCACCATGAGTCGGGATTTGGCTAATGGATAAGCTTAAAGTCCAAGTGCCCACGCGTGGTATTGACGCGCGAGACCTCGACAATCACGCGCTGCCCCAGCTCGTAACGAGTCCCCGTGTCGGCGCCCGTCAGCGTAAGCGCGTCCTCGTCGAACTCGAACCACTCGTTGCCCAGGCTCTTGATCGAAATCAAGCCTTCGACCTGCGTTAGATCCAAGCGCACAAAGAGGCCCATGCTGCTAACCCACGAGACGGTTCCGGCATAGCGCTCGCCCAGACGGTCCTCATAGTACTGGGCAATCTTGATCTTTTGTGTCGCATGGCTGGCGGCATCTGCCGCGCGCTCGGCATCGCTGCATGCGCGGCAGATCTGCGGCAGAATGCGCGGCAGCGACTCGCGCCCCTTGCCGATCAGCCGCGGCGTACGGACCAAGGCGTCCTTGCCGCCGAGCTGCTCGTAGGCCAACTGCAGTTTGAGCACGCGGTGCACCACCAGATCAGGGTAGCGACGGATGGGACTCGTAAAGTGACAGTAGCACGGCGCGGCGAGCGCAAAGTGGCCCTCGTTGCGCGGCTTGTACAGCGCGCGCTGCATGCTGCGCAGAAGCAGCGTGTTAACGAGCGGTGCGTTGGCCGTACCGGCGGCAGCATCAACTGCAGCCTGCAGCTCATCGGGGCTCCCCAGGGCAATACCGGCAGCACGGCGATCGTCGATGATGCCTAGCTGCGCCAGCGCAACGGCGGCACCGTGCAGGCTATCGGGGCTCGGATCCTCATGCACGCGATAGCAGGCCTCGATATCACGGTCTGCCAGCCACTCTGCAACGCACTCGTTGGCGAGCAGCATGGCTTCCTCGATAAGCGACGTGGCACACGAACGCTCACGCGCCACAATCTGCACGGGTACTCCGTCCTCATCCAATAGAGCGCGAATCTCGGCCGTGTCAAAATCGACTGAGCCGCGGGCGCGACGAATACGACGGCGGAGTTCGGCGAGCTCGTTAGCGGCGACAAGGAAATCGCCGAGGTCGACGTTGTAGCCGCGGGCGGCCTCCTCGCACGCAAGACCGCGCTCAAGCGCTTCCTCGCGCGAGGTCTCGGCAGCCGCAACATCCTCGGCCGCACCCTCCAGCACCGAATACTCAACCGCGCCGGCACGCACCAGCAGCGCCTCGGCGCCGTCATAGTCCATACGCACACGCGAGCGAATCACGCTGGGGTACGGATCGTAATGCCGCACGCGACCCTGTGCATCGAGCTCGATGTCAACGGTAAACGCCAGGCGGTCCTCGTCAGGGCGAAGCGAGCACAGGTCACAGGACAGGCGTTCGGGCAGCATGGGAAGCACGCGATCGGCCAGATACACCGATGTCGTACGATGGCGAGCCTCAAGATCGATATGCCCGTCCCAAGCCACATAGTGTGAAACGTCGGCGATATGCACACCCAGCTTGTAGCCACCCTCGGGCGTGCGCTCCAACGAAATGGCATCGTCAAAGTCGCGCGCGTCGACCGGGTCGATCGTGATGACAAAGCGGTCGCGCAGATCGCGGCGGAGCGGGTCCTTAAGCGCCGCGGACACATCGAGCGAAAGCCCCTCGGCCTCGGCCAGCGCGGCCTCGGGATAGCTATCGGTATAGCCGTAACGCGCCATCACATATTGAACGCCCAAATCGGGCGCGTCATCTCCGCCAATGCGGCGCTCGATCGTCACGGTACCCGATTCCAGGCGCGTCGGGTAGGTCAAAATGCGCGCGACAACAGCATCACCCGGGTGGACACCCAGACGATCCGCCGAGGTATCCTCGGGCAAAATGAAGAAGTCGGCCTTCAAGCGCGAATCGAGCGGCTCGATCACACCGAGCGGACCGGCGGTCTGGTACGTACCCACCACGCTTATGGCTGCGCGCTCAACCACGCCTTCGATCACGGCGCGCCGCTCACCGTGCGGGCTGTTCTTAATGCTCACGGCAACGGTATCGCCATCCATAATCTCGCGCTTGCCACGGCCCATGACCTTGTAGTCGCCATTCTCGGTTATGACATAGGCACTGTGCTCATGGAGCTGCACGCGCCCGGTCAGGCTCGGACGGCGTTCGCTGCGCACCGGCCCGCGCTTATTGCGAGCTCCACGCTTATGCTTGTTATTGCGCCCCATGGCGCCTCCTAACTATCGATTGCCGACTCCAAAGAGTCTACCCAAATGATTCGCCATCCTGCCGTCCCCTAGGGATCAAAAAACGGGCCGCCCCATAAGAGACGACCCGTTGGAAGGGATGAATTCCAGGCATGCCTACACGCGCAGGTAGCGGCGCATGGCGATGGCAGAACCAAAGAGACCGATAATCACGCCGACCAGAATCAGCGCAGCATAGGTCACCAGGTAGTACTGCATCGGCAGGGCAAACGACATCCAGCCGATGCTCTCCTGCAGA
>JAXKFZ010000289.1:0-2809 GCA_036550635.1 Collinsella sp.
AACATGGTGCGCGAGAGAACGAGCACCCTGAAGGGGTCTTTTTCGTCGGCATGGGCTTCGGTGGGTGCGAACGGCAATATGAAGGCGTTTGCGCTTCCCGGCACGCGCGGCATCATAATGCTCGCTAACGAGGACGCTCCGGCGACAAGTAACGAACGGCGATCAAGCATCTTGGGCTCCCATCCCGCAAGTATCGGTGGAAATAATCCAATTTTGCGAGAAGGCGCCCCGTGGCGGTAGTGCCGTTCAAGGGTCAAAATGTCCAAATTGATCGAGCGAAGCGCCGGGTTCCGGAACGCGTTCGATGCGCTTGGTAGTCCGGTCGCTAACGTAACATATGCGCGACCAGCTCGGCGCGTGTGCCGATGCCAAGCTTTGCGTATACGCCGGATAGGCGGTTTTTGACGGTGCCCGGCGATACTCCCATATGGCGTGCGATTTCGGCGTTGGTCCACCCACGACAGGCGAGCATGGCCATGGTGAATTCCGTGGTCGTTAGATCGTCGGCAACGTCCTCGCCCGAATCGGGGTTGTGGATGCGCCGCCAGCCGTAGCTGAAGCGGTACGTGATCTCGATGATGCGCGCGAAGTCGTCAGGGTATTGCGTTTTTAGGCATGCCCCGATAAGCCCCTGTAAAAGGCCGTGATGCTCGCCAATGAGCTCAATAAGGCCGTCGGGGCGCGCAATGTTCCAAGCAACTCCGAAGTGCGTTTTTGCGGCGTCGATGTCCTTGAGGCTCATGCATGCCATGGAAGCTGCCAAGTGCAGGAACAGCTCCGAGATGGGATAACTTCCCTGTTTCATGATCAGGGCGTTTTCCGCCATGCCCAGGCTGCGGCCATATTCGCCGCGCAGGTACAGGGCATGCGCCATCACGTAGCTGGCGAACAGGCGCAGACCTTCGGGCAGATGCGCCGCAAGCGGATAAAACTCTTCGGCGGAATACGGGGAAGGCAAGTGCAGCAGGACGCTCGCGGCCGAGGCGAACAGGATATGTGTGGCGTGGACGGCGGGCGACTCTTCGTCAGCCGGCGTATCGAGGATGCCAGCAAGGCACCGGCGGGCGTCGGCGATACGGTTGAGCGACAGGCTGGCGTATCCGCAGATAAAGCATGCGGAATAGCACAGCGCGGGATCGGTGGCGTCAAGATAGGGGCGCGCCGTCTTGGCAGCGAGGGCGGCCTGTCCGCGAAAGTACAGCGCTTCTGCCGTGGCGATGGTGCGTGAATCGGGGTCGGAAATGCCTGCAACCGCAGCGTCAATCTGCCCCGGCACAAAGGCGGTGCACATCAACGGCATGGGAACGCATAGGTAGCCATCGCAGTCCATCTTCCATCTCCCAACAGCTGGCAACAATGCAGCAATTGTACTCCTGTTGCTCGGGACCCCTTTCGTTTTACTGTTCGGTTAACGCTGCGGATCGTTTTGGAAGGCTTACGAGCATGGTGGTCCCGCTCTCGGAACTTGCTTCGACCTCTACCGTGCCACCGTGAAGCGCTGCAATCTCCCAAACAAGCGCTAGCCCGAGTCCTGCGCCGCCGTATGCCCTGCTGCGGGATTTGTCTAGACGAAAGAACGGCTGGAAGATGCTCTCACGGTACTGCTTGGGTATTCCCGGGCCCTGGTCCTCGACTCGCAGGAACACATGGCTGTCGTTGTCGCAGATGGAGACGTTGACAGTCGAGCCGGTGCGGCTGTAACGGATGGCATTTTCGACCAGGTTAAACACCAGCCGATAGAGGAGCGTGTCGCTCCCGATTACTAAAGCGTCTCCAGCACAATTGAGGGCTATGCCCTTATTTTCGGCAAGTGGCGCAAGGTCGGTGAGGACCTCTTCGGACAAAGGACCAAGTTCCACATCGTCCTCGCAAGGGACGCTGCGGAGCTCACTCATCTCGAGCAATACCTTGGCCATTCGAGACATGCGCTCGGTTTGTTCTTGTAGCAGGCCGAGCAGCTCGGCTGTTTCGGGTTGCAAACCGGAGTGCTCGGAGATGAATAGTTCAATCTGTGCTTGCATAAGGGCGAGCGGGGTGCACAGCTCGTGTGCGGCGTTGCCGGTAAACTGACGCTGTGCAGAGAATCCTTCGCCAAGACGAGTGATCATGTCGTTGAAAGAGGCGCTGCATCGTTGTAGCTCGGTGGGCACATCTTCATTGAGTCTGATTTCGCTTAGGTTGTCAGGCTGCACACGCTCAACCTGGGCTGCAAAAGCCCGTAGCGGTTTGAGTGCACGGCCGCTCACAAAGTATGCCAGCACGCCGCCAAGGAGTGTGATTCCAGTCGTGATGTACCAGGCTGCCGTGCCAAAAGACTCCTGTGCGTCGTTTACGACGATCGTGACCTTGTCATAGAGGGCCGCTTTCGTTGGGTCGAACGCCTGGGGCGAATCTTCGCCGGTTGCGTTAAAGGCCGAGATGTCGCTGCCGATGGCATCCATATAGCGCATGCCCGTATAGCCGACCAGGCAGTTCGTCAGCACGCATGCTGCACACGTGAGCAGTGCCGTCATAATCGTTATGCGCCATTGCAGCGAAAGCCCTTTCATTCTCCATCCTCCATAACGTAGCCCTCTCCAATCCGATTGCGAATCGGGTCGTATCCCAAAGCGCCACGCAACTTTTTTCGGAGCGACGAGATGTGAACGCGGGTTGCGTTGCTAAAACAGTTCACGGTGCTATCCCAAACGTGCTCGATAAGCTCCTCTTGGCTTACCGGTCGCCCCTGATTAAGCATCAGGTATTCCAAGATTCCCGTTTCCTTGCGTGTAAGAGATAAGGCCTCGCTGCCCACGGAAGCGATGCGCGC
>JAXKFZ010000290.1:0-4944 GCA_036550635.1 Collinsella sp.
AACGGCAGGGCCAGGCGAGCAACTCGTCCGGTCTCGGGCGCATCGCCCCTTGCCGGATTCAGATTCGACAAGGGGCGACCATTGTGCAATCGCAAGAAGATGACGGGGCGGAATGTCAATCCTGGTCTAACAGAGCCTTATTTTTTGGGCCTCGGAGGGCGGATTTCGCGCTTTTGGTAATGAAATGGGTGCGTGCCATGTCGTGCGGTAGGCATCGGTGCACAGAAAAAGGGCCCGAAAGGCAATGCCTTCCGGGCCCTTTGCAATGCAAACCTGCTTGCAAGTACGACTTAGCGCACCTGAGCGACGTAAGCGACGTTGGTCGAGGAGACCTTGTCCTCGAGCTGGACGCTCATGCGGGGATCGCCGGCGGTAGCGACGGTCAGGTCGCCGGCCTCGACGTAGCCGAGCTCCTTAGCGGTCTCGATCGCCTTGACGATCGTGCCGTTGACGGTGCCCTGGGTAATCTCGGCCTGGTGCGGGATAACGCCCCAGTACATGATCATCTGCTGGACGGCCCACTCGTGGCGGGAGAACGCGCAGATCGGCATGTTGGGACGGAAGTGCGAGATCAGGCGAGCGGTACGACCGGTGGTCGTCGGCACGGTGATGCACTTGGCGCCAACGGTGGTAGCCATGTTCACAGCGGACATACCCACAACGTTGTTGACGACGCGGGTGCCGTGAGCATCGGCCGGAACCTCGAGCGGAGCGTGGGCCGGGAGGTACTTCTCGGTCTCGAGAGCGATGCTGGCCTGCATCTTGACGGCCTCGACCGGGTACTTGCCGGCAGCGGACTCGCCGGAAAGCATAACGGCGTCGGTGCCGTCGTAAATGGCGTTAGCAACGTCGGCAACCTCGGCGCGCGTCGGGCGCGGGTTCTGCTGCATGGAGTCGAGCATCTGCGTAGCGGTGATAACGGGCTTGTAGGCCGCGTTGCACTTAGCGATGATCTCCTTCTGGATGTGCGGAACGAGCTCGGGCTTGATCTCGATGCCCAGGTCGCCACGGGCGACCATGATGCCGTCGGAAGCCTCGAGGATCTCGTCGAAGTTCTCGACGCCCAGGGCGCACTCGATCTTCGGGAAGATCGTCACGTGCTCGCCGCCGTTCTCGCGGCAAAGCTCGCGGATGCCGCGGACGGACTCGCCGTCACGGATGAAGGAAGCGGCGATGTAGTCGATGTTCTCGGTCAGGCCAAAGAGGATGTCCTGACGATCGCGCTCGGTGATGGCGGGCAGCGAGATGTTGACGTTGGGCATGTTGACGCCCTTGCGCTCGCCGATCAGGCCGTCGTTCTTAACGACGCAGGTCATGTCCTGGCCGTCGACGGACTCGACCTCGAGGGCAACCAGGCCGTCATCGATCAGGATGAGGGAGCCCTTCTCGACCTCGGAGGGCAGAGCCAGGTAGTCGAGGGAGATGTGCTCAGCGGTGCCGTGGAAATCCTCGGACGTGGGCTGAGCGGTGACGACGATCTTGTCGCCGGTCTTGACGGCAACCTTCTTGCCATCGACCAAAAGGCCGGTGCGGACCTCGGGGCCCTTGGTGTCGAGCAGGATGCCGACGGGCAGACCGAGCTCCTTGGAAATACGACGGACGCGCTCGATGCGACCGTGGTGCTCGTCGTAGGATCCGTGCGAGAAGTTAAAACGGGCGACGTTCATGCCCGCCTTGATCATCTCGCGGATGGTCTCGTCGCTATCGCAGGCGGGACCCATGGTGCATACAATCTTGGTGCGCTTGTACATTCAGACCTCCATCTGACATCGTCTTGCGCTGATAGATAAACCATAAGAAATAAAACTGAGATGATTATAACGAAATGCCGACCGAATACCTCAAAAAATCGACCGTATGCCGAATTAGAAGTTCATTTTTTGCGGTAAAAACGGTATATGAAAAATCTTTACCAACCGTTCTGACCGCTGCTATCTGGGCGATATTTCAGTTTGATGATGCACCGAAGAAAAAACGTTTTATCAATGTTGAGCATCACACGGTCTGCATCGTTGCACTCGAGCCGTGTTTCCAATTGGAATGTTTTGGCTAGACGCGCCGCTTTGGGGTACCATAGCCCCACTATCAACTGCCGCTCAGCACGGCAGCCTTGATGAGCCCTTGCCCTTCTCCTGGGAATTATGATCGGGCATCAATCTGCTGAGTGGCCCGAATCCCAGGAGGGGACTCTATATGCAAAAGGAATACCTGTCCGCCGCGGCGGAGGTACTCAGCGACCAAGGTGTCGATGAGAACCTCGGCCTGAGCAACGACGAGGCGTCGTCGCGCCTCGCCAAGACAGGCCCTAACAAGCTCGAGGAAGCCGAGAAGACACCGTTGTGGAAGCGCTTCTTTGAGCAGATGGCCGACCCCATGGTCATCATGCTGATCGTTGCCGCCGTCATCAGCGCGCTCACGGGCATGGTTAAGGGCGAGGCGGACTTTGCCGATGTCGCCATCATCATGTTCGTCGTTATCGTCAACTCGGTGCTGGGCGTGGTCCAAGAGGCTAAAAGCGAGGAGGCTCTCGAGGCCCTGCAGGAGATGAGCGCGGCGCAGTCCAAGGTGCTGCGCGACGGCAAGCTCGTGCACCTGCCGAGCGCCGAGCTCGTGCCCGGCGATGTGATCATGCTCGAGGCGGGCGACTCCGTCCCGGCCGACTGCCGCGTGCTCGAGAGCGCCACGATGAAGATCGAGGAGGCTGCACTCACCGGCGAGTCCGTGCCTGTCGAGAAGCATGCCAACGTGATCGAGCTCGCCACCGGCACCGATGACGTGCCGCTCGGCGACCGCAAGAACATGTGCTACATGGGTTCCACCGTGGTATACGGCCGCGGCCGCGCCGTCGTGGTCGGCACCGGCATGAACACCGAGATGGGTAAGATCGCCGGCGCCCTGGCCGAGGCCAAGGAAGAGCTCACGCCGCTGCAGGTGAAGCTTGCCGAGCTCAGCCGCATCCTCACCATCATGGTTATCGTCATCTGCGTCGTTATCTTTGGCGTCGATATCATCCGCCACGGCGTGGGCAACGTTCTTACCGACCCGACCGCCCTGCTCGATACCTTTATGGTCGCCGTCTCGCTCGCCGTCGCTGCCATCCCCGAGGGCCTGGTCGCCGTCGTGACCATCGTGCTGTCGCTTGGCGTGACCAAGATGGCCAAGCGCCAGGCAATCATCCGCAAGCTTTCCGCCGTCGAGACCCTTGGCTGCACACAGACCATCTGCTCCGACAAGACCGGTACCCTCACCCAGAACAAGATGACCGTCGTCAAGCACGAGCTCGCTGCGCCTAAGGAGAAGTTCCTGGCCGGCATGGCGCTGTGCTCCGACGCCCAGTGGGACGAGGAACTGGGCGAGGCTGTGGGTGAGCCGACCGAGTGTGCGCTCGTCAACGATGCCGGCAAGGCGGGGCTCACTGGCCTGACTGCCGAGCATCCGCGCGTGGGCGAGGCCCCGTTTGACTCGGGCCGCAAGATGATGTCCGTGGTCGTCGAGACCCTGGACGGCGAGTACGAGCAGTACACCAAGGGCGCGCCCGACGTGGTGATCGGCCTGTGTACCCATATCTACGAGGGCGACAAGGTCGTCCCCCTGACCGAGGAGCGTCGTGCCGAGCTCGTGGCCGCCAACAAGGCCATGGCCGACGAGGCCCTGCGCGTGCTGGCGCTGGCGAGCCGCACCTACACCGAGGTCCCGGCCGACTGCAGCCCCGCCGCGCTCGAGCATGACCTGGTCTTCTGCGGCCTGTCCGGCATGATTGACCCGGTCCGCCCCGAGGTCGCCGACGCCATCCGCGAGGCGCACGACGCCGGTATCCGCACCGTCATGATTACGGGCGACCACATCGACACCGCCGTGGCCATCGCCAAGCAGCTGGGCATCGTCACCGATCGCAGCCAGGCCATCACCGGTGCCGACCTCGATCGCATGAGCGACGAGGAGCTCGACGCGCACATCGAGGACTACGGCGTGTACGCCCGCGTCCAGCCCGAGCATAAGACACGCATCGTCGAGGCTTGGAAGTCGCGCGACCAGATCGTGGCCATGACGGGCGACGGCGTCAACGACGCCCCGTCCATCAAGCGCGCCGACATCGGCGTGGGCATGGGCATCACCGGTACCGATGTCACCAAGAACGTTGCCGACATGGTGCTTGCCGACGACAACTTCGCCACCATCATCGGTGCTTGCGAAGAGGGTCGCCGCATCTACGACAACATCCGCAAGGTCATCCAGTTCCTGCTTTCGGCCAACCTTGCCGAGGTATTCTCGGTGTTTATCGCCACGCTCATCGGCTTTACCATCTTCCAGCCGGTGCAGCTGCTGTGGGTGAACCTGGTCACCGACTGCTTCCCCGCGCTCGCGCTGGGCATGGAGGATGCCGAGGGCGACATCATGAAGCGCAAGCCGCGCAACGCCAAGGACGGTGTCTTTGCCGGACATATGGGTCTGGACTGCGTGGTCCAGGGCCTGATCATCACCGTGCTGGTGCTGGCGAGCTTCTTTGTGGGCGTGTACTTTGACATGGGCTACATCCACATCGCCGATATGATCGCCGGCAATGCCGACGAGGAAGGCGTGATGATGGCGTTCATCACGCTCAACATGGTCGAGATATTCCACTGCTTCAATATGCGCAGCCGTCGTGCGTCGCTGTTCACCATGAAGAAGCAGAACAAGTGGCTGTGGGCTTCTGCCGCGCTGGCACTGGTGCTGACGGTGATCGTGACCGTGCAGCCGACGCTTGCCGAGATGTTCTTTGGCCCTGTGACGCTTGAGCTCAAGGGCGTTCTTGCCGCGCTGGGTCTGGCCTTCCTGATCATCCCGTTGATGGAGATCTACAAGGCGATCATGCGCGCGGTGGAGAAGGAGTAACGTACCTGTCCGGGCCCGCCCCACGCCCTTTCTCCCTCACTGGTCCTCGCGCTTCGCGCTGCGGGATCG
>JAXKFZ010000291.1:0-8880 GCA_036550635.1 Collinsella sp.
CTCGCGAAGGGGTGCAGGCAGGGACAGACGACCTTTTGCATCGAGATTGCGCTCGTATGCACCAGTCATTCCCATGTGCGCCCTCCCCTCGGTTACTCAGATGGCACGTACGCGGGGAACCACCCCGCCTGTCGACGTCATTAATAATATGGGGAACCGCCCCATTTTTCAACACCTTTCCCCACCCCTTCCCCCACCCCGCCCCACCACTCCACCCTCCATATATTGCAAAACACCCCCAAGCATATGTTCGAAAACACAATATGTTGTGTTTACAGCAACGACGGGATGCCACCTGTGGCACCCCGCCTTTCAACCTCAACCTTCAAGTTGACCTTGAGGCGATTTTTGCGTCCCCTTACATGCCGTTCACATCGCCCCCAAACTCCCCCACCCACGGTACACACGGCCCACCACCGCGTCGGTGTCTGGCGAAAAATGGGACGGGCCCCAAATTGCCCATGCGCGCAAAAGTGCGTCTCGGCAATCTGGGGCCCGTCCCATTTAATATTTATAAATATGCAGGTCAGCGAGGTGCTAGCGATGTGCTAGCGATGTGCTAGCGGATGCGCCGCCAGATAGACCTCGGTCAGTTGCGTTCGGTCGACATGCGTGTAGACCTGCGTGGTCGAAATATCGGCATGGCCCAAAATCTCCTGCAGCACACGCAGGTCGGCACCGCCCGCGAGCATGTGGGTGGCAAAGGAGTGGCGCAAGGTATGGGGATGGAGCCCCACCAGCCCCACCTGACGCCCATACCGCTCGCATATCGCATGCACGGCCTGGCGCGACAGGCGACGTCCGTTCTTATTTAAAAAAACCGCCGAGGTCTCGGTTCCGCGGGCATGGGCCGCCAAGCGAGAACGCCCCTCAGTTACATAGAGCGTCAGAGCTCGCGCCGCGCTTCCCACCAGTGGGGACAGGCGTTCCTTTGAGCCCTTACCGCGAACGAGTACAAAACCATCGTCAATATGGATATCGCCCACATCGAGCCCAACCAGCTCACTCACACGCAAACCGCATCCGTAGAGCACTTCCAAGATGGCATGGTCGCGCAGTCCCATCTCGCCCTCGGGAAAGTCTTGATCGAGCAGCGCCGAGACATCCTCCACCGATAGATACTCCGGCAAACGCTCAGCCTTTTTAGGCAGGCGCAACGCCGCCGTTGGATTTTGGGCCACAGCCCCATCGCGCACCAAAAAGGCATGCAGGCCCTTCACGGCCGCAAGCGCACGCTCCACCGAGGCATCGGAATAGCCCCCATCGCGACGGTCGGCGACAAAGCCCTCCACGACCTGACGAGTCACCTCTTCAAAAGACACAATACCCGCCCGCTCCAGATAGGCGCAGTACGTCGTCAGGTCACGACGATAGGCCGCAATCGTGTTGCGCGCCAAACCCCGCTCGACCGCGAGGTAATCGAGATACTCCCCCGCCGCCACGGCGAGCGACGAGGGAGTAGCTTCGGTATGTTCTTTGTTCGCCGGCACCCTTAGTCCGTAGCGAGGTTCATGGGCGTCACCTGCAGGCGATCGACACCCTCGTGCTGACCGATCGAGGCACGCACGAACTCTCGGAACAGCGGCTGCGGGTTGGTCGGGCGGCTCTTGAACTCGGGGTGAGCCTGGGTTGCCACATACCACGGATGCACGTCGCGCGGCAGCTCGACCATCTCGACCAGGCGCTCGTCGGGCGACAGACCCGAGATAACCAAGCCGGCGTCCTCGAGCTGGTCACGGAAAGCGTTGTTGAACTCAAAGCGGTGACGGTGACGCTCGTAGACGAGTTCCTCACCATATGCCTCGCGAGCAAGGGTATCGGCGGCGAGCTTGCACGGATAGGCGCCCAGGCGCATGGTGCCGCCCTTCTCGGTCACGTCCTCCTGCGAGCTCATCAGATCGATGACGCTAAACGGGCCGTCCGGATCGAACTCGGAGGAGCTGGCGCCGGCAAGGCCGACGACGTTGCGGGCGAACTCGCACACGGCCACCTGCATACCCAGGCAAATGCCCAGATACGGAATCTTGTGCTCACGGGCAAACTCGGCCGCGAGGATCTTGCCCTCCAGGGCGCGCTTGCCAAAGCCGCCGGGGACCAGGATGCCCGAGGCGTCGCCCAGAACCTCGGAGACATTCTGCTCGTCGAGGCTCTCGCCGTCGACCAGCTGGACGTCCACATGGCGATCGTAGAAGACGCCCGCATGGTGCAGGGCCTCGATAACCGACAGGTACGCATCGGGCAGCTGCGTGTACTTACCCACGACGGCGATCTTCACCTTGTCGGCGTGATGGTTGGCGTGATTCTGTTTGCGCAGGAACTCGTTCCACTCGCTCATGTCGCGCTCACGCGGATCCAGACCCAGGCGCTCGCAAATGCGCAGGTCAAAGTCCTGCTCGGCAAGCAGCTGCGGAACATCGTAAATGCTCGCGCAGTCCTCGTTGGTAAAGACGCAATCGGTGTCGACGTCGCAGAAGCTTGCGATCTTTCCGCGGATAGCGTCATCGATATGGTGGTCGGAGCGCAGCACGATGATATCGGGCTGGATGCCAAAGCTGCGGAGCTCCTTGACGGAATGCTGCGTGGGCTTGGTCTTGACCTCATGGGCGGCGGCGATATAGGGAACGAGCGACACGTGGATGTAGCAGACGTTCTCGGGGCCGGCCTCCTTGCGGTACTGACGGATGGCCTCGACAAACGGTTGGGACTCGATGTCGCCGATCGTGCCGCCCAGCTCGGTGATGACTACATCGGAGCCGGTCTGCTCCTCGATGCGGCGGAACTTGTCCTTAATGGCATTGGTGACGTGGGGAATCACCTGCACGGTACCGCCCAAAAAGTCGCCGCGACGCTCGCGGGCGATTAGGCTTTTGTAGATGGCACCGGTCGTAAAGTTGGAATCGCGGGTCAGGTTCTCATCAATAAAGCGCTCGTAATGACCCAGGTCCAGGTCGGACTCGTAACCATCCTCGGTAACGAAGACCTCACCATGCTGGAAGGGGCTCATGGTACCGGGGTCGACGTTCAGATACGGATCGGCCTTCTGCATCGTTACTTTGTAGCCACGCGACTTGAGCAGACGGCCCAGCGAGGCCGCGGTGATACCCTTGCCCAGGGACGAAACCACGCCACCGGTTACGAACACATGCTTGGTCATATTGAGTTACCTGCGCTTCCCGTAGAAGTTGTTTATCCACATCTTACGGGTCTTCATTGTAATACTCGCACCGCGAACCGTTCGCAATTTTTCTCGCGTGCGATTGCATTTCTCATTCTTGAAACAAAACGCCGCCCGGTTTCCCAGGCGGCGTCGCTATGGCAAGGGTTATATGCTGCTATCGATTAGCAACCGCGTCCTCAAGCATTTCTTGAACGAGCATGCCGGTACGGACGCCCTCAAGATACCATTCGCCACGTTCGGTGAGGCAAATGCCATTTGCAAGCTGACCGCCGTCGTCGCTATAACGCGAGACGACATCAATCATGCCCTCGGAATCCAAGCGATCGATTGCGGCGCGGGCACGATACGGCGAAACCCCCACGCGCTCGGCAAGCGTTTTGCGCGAGAAACCATACGGCCCGCCATTGTCTTCGGCTTGCTGGTCGATCTCCATCAACACCAGCACCTCGACACGCTTCATATCGTTGACACTCGCACGACCCTTGCCCGCCATAGCAGCCTCCTCAAACCGAGCACGAGCATCTAACGCGCCGTGCGCGACCGACACACCTCACGATGGCAGGTAATCTCCATCATGCGGCATCCCGCTAAGGATGAAACAGTTACGATTATTGTATACCGCTCAAATTGTTTCTAGGCAGGTAAACAGCTATTTTTCGTCGAAATAGGCGCTTTATTGATCAAAAAGCCGTACCGGGCGCCAACCCGATACGGCCAAAATGCAATGCAATTACCGCGGTGCTTCAAACTTAGCGGTGGAAGAAACCGCGGCGCTCAAACTTGGGCTCGCAGCACACGTTGATACCCAGTTTGCGCAGTACCGTCTCGTCCGTCGGCGAGATAATCACGCTAAAGAAGGCATCGCAACCGCGCAGCTGCTCCAGGCCCGAAAGGACGCGAGCGGCCGTCTCACTCGTGGCCGAGGTGATCGACAGCGCCATAAGCGTCTCGTCGGTGTGGAGGCGAGGGTTTTTGCTGCCCAGGAAATGCGTCTTGAGCTTGCTGATGGGCTCGATCGCCTCATCGCTAATGACCTCGAGCTCAAGGTCGACGCCCGAGACATGCTTGAGGGCGTTCATAATGAGCGAACTTGCGGCGCCCAGGCGCGTGGAGGTCTTACCGGTCACCACGGAGCCATCGGGCATGACCATGGCACCCACGGGACCACCCGTCAGCTGCTCCCTGGTGAGGGCCGCCGAGCGCGCCGGTGAGTAGTTCTTATCGATGCCGGCTTTCTTCATAATAATCTTGAGACGGTCGACTTGCTCATCGCCCACGCCGGTACGGCGCACATTTTCGACCGCGGTAAAGTAGCGGCGGACGATCTCCATCTTGGAAGCGTCGCGGCAGGCATCGTCATCGGTGATGGCAAAGCCGACCATATTGACGCCCATGTCCGTAGGACTCTGATAGGGGCTCTTGCCCAGGATCTTTTCCATCAGAGCACGGACCACCGGGAAGGCCTCGACGTCGCGGTTGTAGTTGACCGTGGTCTTGTTGTAGGCCTCCAAGTGGAAGGAGTCGATGATATTGGCATCGTCGAGATCGGCCGTTGCTGCCTCATAGGCGATGTTGACCGGATGCGTGAGGGGCAGATTCCAGACCGGGAAAGTCTCGAACTTGGCGTAGCCGGCGGCGGTGCCGTGCTTGTGCTCGTGATAGAGCTGCGAGAGGCAAGTGGCGAGCTTGCCTGAGCCGGGGCCGGGAGCGGTGACCACGACGAGCGGACGCGTGGTCTCGACAAACTCGTTCTTGCCGTAGCCATCGTCGGACACGATCAGATCGACATCGTGCGGATACCCCTCGATGGGATAGTGCAGCTTGGCGGGAATACCGAGCGCGTTCAGGCGGTTGCGGAACACATCGGCGGCGGGCTGGCCAGCGTACTGGGTGATGACCACAGCCGCGACGGCAAAGCCGTTGCCGCGGAACAGGTCAACCAGGCGCAGCACATCCTCGTCATAGGTAATGCCCAGGTCACCACGAGCCTTGTTTTTCTCGATGTGGTTCGCGTTGATCGCGATGATAACCTCGACATCGTCGGCGATGCTCTTGAGCATGCGGAACTTGCTGTCCGGTTCAAAACCCGGTAGCACGCGGCTCGCATGATAGTCATCGAATAGCTTACCGCCAAACTCCAAATAGAGCTTGCCGCCAAACTGCGAGATGCGCTCCTTAATGTGAGCAGCCTGCAGCTCGATATACTTCGCGTTGTCGAAACCCTGGCGCATATATGGCTCCCGTCCCGTTTCCATTTAATGTTCTAGGCGATTATAACGGAGCCCGCCCTCCCCAACGCCCAAGCAATCAACTGGCACCAACCAAACACGCCATCGATAAGTTGCGGTGAAATAGTTCCCGTTTAACCCCTCAAGACGGCCAAACAGGAACTATTCCACCGCAACTTCCCCTTTTTGGTTCAAACAAACCTGGCCTTTGTATCAATAATGGAAACGTCGCAGGTTGAGCATAAGCCAGCGAAAGCCCGCCAGAGTAGGCAAAGCGCCCTCTGCACCAACAATGGAAAGCGCCGCAGGCAGAGGACGGACAGCGAGCGCCGTCCAGGACGTACAAGTTGGCATGAAAAAGGCGAGGCATAGACCTTTTGGTCATGCCTTGCCTTTTGAATGACAAATTGTCGTCCTGGGCGGTGCGCAGCGTCGACTGGTTGCGCGGTTCGTAGAACCGCGCAACATAAGTGCGCCCCCTCCCGCGCACGGAACGGAAGGGGGCTAAAGGTAGGAGTCTACCGGTGGGTTTACCCCACCGGACAGACGATGACCAGGTGATCCTTTACAGGATCGTCAAGGTTTCCGTGGGGTACCCGTTGGGTACTTAGAGCAGCACGCAGGCGACGGTCAGGATGACGGCGCAGACGACGGAGAGCGCGACGATGAGCTTAAGGGCAAACTTGAGCCAGGTCGTCCACTCGATCTTGGCCAGGGCGAGACCGCCCATGATGGCGCCGGAAGTCGGGGTGAACAGGTTCACGACACCGATGGCGGCGGAGAAGATCATGACCATGACCTCGGGCGAGAAGCCAAGCTTAACAGCCAGCGGTCCCATGATGGGCATGGAGACGGTGGCCATACCGGAGGTCGAGGGGATCAGGAAGGACAGGCCGAAGTAGACCAGGAAGCTCATGGGAGCGAAGATCACGCCGGACAGGCCAGCCAGGGCATTGGCGGCAGCGTCGAGGACGAAGACGTCGAGGCCGGTGTTAGCCATGAGGACGGAGATACCACGGGCGAGGGCGATAACGAGAACAACGGACATCATGTCGGCAGCGCCGGTGATGAAGGTGTTGACGATCTGCTTCTCGGACAGGCCACCGATGATACCGATCAGGACGGCCATGAGGAAGAACCAGGTGGAAGCCTCGTCGAAGTACCACTGGCCAATGGGCAGGCCGGTGATCAGGGCAGACCAGCCCTGAACGACGGCGTTACCGTCGGCGTCGTAGACAGCGCCAGCGTCGAAGAAGTTGGCGACGCCCTCGTTGAGGTCGGCCAGCGGAATGAAGCCGACGATCATGACGACGAAGGTGAAGGCGAAGGCGATCAGAACACCCTTCTGACGACCGGTGAGCTTGACCTCCTTGTGGACCTCGGAAGCAGCCTTGCCGTGAGCCTCTTCGGCGTCCTTGAGCTCCTGCATCGACAGGATGGTGGAACCCTTGTCAGCCTTGACCTTCTTGGCATAGTTCATCACGAAAACGATGGACATAGCGGTAGTGACAATCCACAGGACGGCACCGAGGCCGATGATGATGGACTGGTTGACCTCAATGCCAACGCCGGTCAGAGCGTCGACGGCAGCGCCGACGGCGAACGGGTTAACCGTGGAGCCCAGGCAGCCGCAGCCAGCGCCGAGCAGGACGGTAGCGGCGCCGACCATGGGGTCGAAGCCAGCGGCCATCATGGTAGCGGCGAGCAGGGCGTAGAAGGGAACGGTCTCCTCGCACATACCATAGGTGGTACCACCGAGGGAGAAGATGAGCATAAGGACAGGAACGAGCATGATCTCGTTGCCCTTAAGCTTCTGCACCAGAACGGCGATGCCGTTGTCCAGAGCGCCGGTCTCGGTCATCATACCGAGGAAGCCGCCCAGGATCATAACGAAGAGGCAGACGGGCAGAGCGTCAGCAAAGCCCAGGATCGGGGCGGTGCAGAAATCGCTCAAGCGGGCTGCAGTAACCGCGCCGCCGGACGTGCCGGAGACGATAACGGTAATCACTGCAACAATTGCCAGCAGAGCTAGAAGAATGGTGAACGATGAAGGCATACCGCGCTTTTTCTTAGCGGTCTCAGTCATGGTTCTCATCCCCCCTTCATAAATCATTTAACTTTCTCGCGCTAAGCGGATCTTCCGTGCCGTGCCCACCGCCCGACGCGAGATATTTACCAGACAAAGCCGCTCGGGGTGTGCAGCAAGACACCCCGAGCGAGATGCTAGATGCTCTTACTTGAGCGTGGCGTACATGACAGCCTTGATGGTGTGCATGCGGTTCTCGGCCTCGTCGAAGACCTTGGAAGCGGGGCTCTCGAAGACCTCGTCGGTGACCTCCTGCTCGGTGATGCCGAACTGCTCGCACTTCTCGGCGCCAATCGTGGTGTTGGTGTCGTGGAAGCTGGGCAGGCAGTGCAGGAAGATGGCACCCGGGTTGGCCATAGCCATGACCTCGGAGGTAACGCGATACGGGGTGAGCTGAGCGATGCGCTCGGCCCAGACCTCGTCGGGCTCGCCCATGGAGACCCACACGTCGGTGTAGATAACGTCGGCACCGGTGACGCCGTCCTTGACGTCGGTGGTCAGTTTGATGGTGCAGCCGTTGGCCTCGGCGATGGGCTTGCAGGCCTCGATGACGTCGTCAGCGGGCATGCACTCCTCGGGACCGCAGGCCACGAAATTCATGCCGAGCTTGGAGCAGACAACCATGAGGGAGCGAGCAACGTTATTCTTGCAGTCGCCCATGAAGACGAGGGTCTTGCCCTTGATGTCGTAGTTGAAGTTCTCCTGGACGGTCAGGATGTCGGCGAGCATCTGGGTGGGGTGCCACTCGGTGGTCAGGCCATTCCAGACAGGCACGCCGGACTTAGCAGCGAGCTCCTCGACGTCGTCCTGGGCAAAGCCACGGAACTCGATGCCGTCATACATGCGGCCGAGAACGCGGGCGGTGTCCTCGATGGACTCCTTCTTGCCCATCTGCGACGAACCCGGATCGAGATAGGTCACGCCCATGCCCAGGTCCATGCCGCCGACCTCGAAGGCGCAGCGGGTACGAGTGGAGGTCTTCTGGAAGAGCAGAACGATGTTCTTGCCCTCGAGATAGCGGTGCGGAACGCCAGCGCGCTTCATATCCTTGAAGTTCTTGGAGAGCTTGAGCAGGTACTCGATCTCCTCGGTGGTGAGGTCGAGAAGCTTGAGGAAGCTACGGCCGGAGAGGTTAACACCCATGGTTTGATTCCTTTCGAAGAAATGAATTACGTAAGTATTAGTGTTGCCCGTTTAACGGGCGAAGCCGGTGCGGTTGTAGGGGGACCGCACCGGAAACGGAAAGACTTAGAGGTCCTCGCGCCAGAAGGGCATGCTCATGCAGCGCGGGCCGCCGCGGCCGCGGGAGAGCTCGGCGGAGGGCACGACGAGAAGGTCCAGGCCCTCCTTGTACAGCACGTCGTTGGTGACGGTGTTGCGGGCGTAGA
>JAXKFZ010000292.1:0-14821 GCA_036550635.1 Collinsella sp.
ACGTTCTTGTTGACCAGGTCCAGGCGGGTCTCACCGGGCTTCTGGGCAGCGCCAGCGGTGACGACGATCATGGCGGCGTCGGCGACATCGGAATAATCGCCGGCGTAGATCTTCATCGGCTCGGCAAACGTCATGCCGTGCGCGATATCCAGGGCCTCACCCTCGGCACGGTTCTTGTCCACGTCGATGAGGACCATCTCGGAGAACAGACCGCTCTGCATCAGAGCGAACGCCGAAGACGAACCGACGAAGCCGCAGCCGACAATAGCGACCTTCTTCTCGTTAACCATTAGAAACTCCCATCTCTCTCCACAAACAAGCCGCCCGGGAACGACCCGAGCGGCTTGCCGTAATCCCAATACATCCAATCGGGACTTTGATTATGCTCCTATTCGCAGCCAAAAATCGACCGTTTACCGAAATTGTTTGCAGAATTCGTAAAATAACTGCACGAAATCGGTTTCGAGCTATTGACGAGTCGAAATAGGTTTCTAATACAGGCCCGCCTCGCGAATGGCCTCGACAGCCAAAGCGATCTGATCGGGCGGCAGGACCAGCGCCATGCGCACGTGCCCCTCGCCCGAAGGGCCAAAGCTCGCGCCCGGCGTCACCACAACGCCGGCCTTCTCCATGAGCTCCTCGCAAAACGCCATGGAATCGGTGCGACCACCGGGAAGCTTGGCCCACACAAACATAGAGCCATGCGCGTTGGGACGCTCCCAGCCCAGGCCCTCAAGACCGTCGCACAGGGCATCGCGGCGCTCCTGGTACTTCAGACGCTGCGCCTCGACCTCATCGCGCGGACCGTTCAGGCAGGCGATGGCGGCCTTCTGGATCGGGAAGAACATACCGAAGTCGATCTGGCCGCGCAGCTTGGCAAAGGCCGAGACTACATCCTCGCGACCGACCAAAAAGCCGATGCGGGCACCGGTGACGTTAAACGACTTGGAAAGCGAGAAGAACTCAACGCCCACCTCGAGCGCGCCGGGATACTGCAAGAAGCTGCCGCCCGGCTCGCCGTCGAACACGATGTCGGAGTATGCGTTGTCATGGACGATGAGCAGGTCGTGCTCGCGGGCGAAAGCGATAATCTCCTCGTAGACCTCGGGCGTACCCACCGAGCCGACCGGGTTCGCGGGCAGCGACACGATCATATACTTGGCACGATCGGCCACCTCGGGATCGATACCCGCCACATAGGGCAGGTAATTATGCTCGGCAACCAGCGGATAGTATTCGAGCTTGGCATCGGCGATCTTGGCACCCGCCTCAAAGACCGGGTAGCACGGATCGGGAACCAAAATAGTGTCGCCCGGATCGAGCAGGGCCAGGCCCAAATGGCCCACGCCCTCCTGCGTGCCGTTGCACGACTGCACCATGGACGGCGTAATGCCCGAAACGCCAAAGCGACGCTCATAGTAATCGCACACGGCCTGCTTGAGCTCGGGCAGGTCGCGCAGGGCATACTTCCACATCTCGGGATCCTGGGCGGCTTGTGTGAGCGCATCGACCACGTGGCCGTACGGCTTAAAGTCGGGCGTGCCCACGCTCATGTTGTAAATGGTCTTGCCCTGAGCCTTCAGCGCGAGAAGCTTGTTGTTGAGCGAGGCGAAGACCTCCGCGCCAAAGCGATCGAGACGCTGCGATGCCTGCATGGTGCCACCTTTCGATATAAAAAACGCGGCGCTCCGACAAGAGCGCCGCGCGATACGGGCCATCAGATTGCAAAAGTGTAACGCTTGCAACCCCCGTATTGGTTCAATTTAGCCAACCTTAGTCAACTGGATTGAGCGCGTCGATCTGCGCAAGCCACAGACACGAGCTAGCGTCACTCGGCATACGCCAATCGCCGCGCGGGCTGAGCGTCACCGATCCCACCTTGGGACCATCGGGCAGGCAGCTGCGCTTAAACTGCTGGGCAAAGAAGCGGCGGTAGAACGTACGTAGCCACGTGTGGACGGTCTTGACATCGTAGACGCCCTCAAAGCTCTTGAGCGCCATGTGGTAGATCTTGCCCGGCTCAAAGCCAAAACGCAGCAGGTAGTAGAGGAAGTAGTCGTGCAGCTCGTACGGGCCCACCAAATCCTCGGTCTTCTGCGCAATCTCGCCGTCGCCCGTGGGCGGCAAAAGCTCGGGGGACACCGGCGTATCGAGGATATCGAGCAAGACCTCGGCAATGCGCCCACCAAAGACATCGGCGGCATAGCGCACCAGATGGCGCACAAGCGTCTTGGGCACGCTCGCGTTGACGGCGTACATGCTCATGTGGTCGCCGTTATAGGTGGCCCAGCCGAGCGCCAGCTCCGACAGGTCGCCGGTGCCGATGACAAAGCCGCCAGCCTGGTTGGCCAAGTCCATCAGAATCTGCGTACGCTCGCGGGCCTGGCTGTTCTCGTAGGTCACGTCCTGCACGGTCGGATCGTGCTCAATGTCCTTAAAGTGCTGCTCCACAGCCGCGTGGATCGAAACCTCGCGGAAGCTCACACCCAGGTCGCGGGCAAGCGACTCGGCATTCGACTTGGTGCGATGCGTCGTGCCAAAGCCGGGCATGGACACGGCCGTGATACCGGTGCGCGGCAGGCCCAAGGCGTCGAACGCACGCACGGTCACAAGTAGCGCCAGCGTGGAATCGAGGCCGCCCGAAAGACCGATGACGGCCGCCTTGGTGCCCGTATGGGCAAGGCGGGTCTTGAGGCCCGCAGTCTGCAGATCGAGGATCATCTCGCAGCGCTCGGCCAAGTCGCCGTGGTCGGCCGGCACAAAGGGCGCGCGCGGGAAAACGCGGTCGATATCGCAGGCATCGCGCAGGACAGGTTCGTCCGTCAGCACGCCCTCAAACGAAAACTCAACGGTCGTGGCCTCTGGCGCATCGTCCGCGCGCGTCCACGTCGTCGAGCGGCGGCGCTCGGCAACCAGACGGTCAAGATCGACATCGGCCACCGCCATATCGCAGGTAAGAAGCTTCGTGGCGGCGAGCTTAGATCCGTTTTCGTAGACGAGGTTCTCGCCCGCAAAGACCATGTCGGTCGTGGACTCGCCCTCGCTCGCATCTGCATAGGCATAGGCACAGTACAGGCGCGCGCTCTGGTTGGATATGAGGCTGCGTCGGTAATCTGCCTTGCCGATAATCTCGTCCGAGGCCGACGGGTTGAGGATCACCGTCGCACCGGCAAGCGCCATCTCGGTCGAAGGGGGCGCCGGCACCCACAGGTCCTCGCAGACCTCAACGCCCAGCACCATATCCTCGGCACCCTCGTCACAGCAGCGGTAGACAAGCTCCGAACCCAGCGGAACCGGACCCTGACCGGCAAACTCGACCCACACAGGATCTGCGGGCGCCGGAGCAAACCAGCGGCGCTCGTAGAACTCGCCATAGTTGGGCAGATACTTCTTGGCCGTGAGGCCCAAAAGCTCGCCCGCGCAGCACACGGCGGCGCAGTTGTAGATATTCTCGGCAACCGCAACGGGAAGACCGATGGTAAAGACAATCGGCAGCTCACGAGTCTCATCGAGGATATGCACCAAAGCAGCCTCGCAGGCATGCAGCAGCGTGCGATTATGGAACAGGTCGGCCGCGGTATAGCCGCACAAGTTGAGCTCGGGCAGCACCAGCGCGCGAACGCCGCGCTCGGCAGCCTCGCGAACAGCCGCCAATGCAACCTCGACATTGTCCTCGACATCGGCAACGCGAATCTGCGGCGACGCCGCCGCCACACGCAAAAAGCCATCGTTCTTATTAGCCGAAACGCAGCATTGCCTTGTTGATCTGGACACTGGAGGCCCCTTCTACCCTGAGATTCAGTCTAACGGACGTTCACATATCTCTAACTAGCCAAAGCAACTTCCCAGTTTACTGAGAGGCCAACCTGTGCTAAGAGCATGTATTTCAATAATATCTTTAATTAAAAAGGAGAAATCGATAATCGACTTCTCCTTTAAGCGAGGCGAGTAAATTTCGAAACTAATGGCAGAATTTATCCATGTAGTCCTCAAAGTCGAACACTTCTACCACGACGCCCTCTTCCTGAAACTCTTTCAGTTGCTCCAAGAGATCTTTGTTAATAACGTCCATGCAGAAACCTCCTCTATCTAATCAATTGTAGTATATCTGCTTTCATGCAATTATCAACCAACTTGTTTAGTTGCTCCTCGTTTGCCGATAGTCCCTCTTTTTTCAAAATGTCGCGCACCTCGTTCTTAGTAATCGGCTTTTCAAACAACGAAAGCAAAGCGAACGAAAAATCATTAACCGCACACATTCTATGGGTGGCACAACTCAGCAGTACTCTTAACCCCTCTTTTGAGCGTCCGACTTCTTTCACAAACGAACTTTTAACCAATTGAAAACCATTATCGTGCATTACATAATCGGCATCGATATTTGTATTCAGCAATCCATAATGCAACAGTTCTTCTATCGCCCTTGTCAGCTCGAGGTCGCCCTGATCAAGGATAAGAGAAATGCTACAATCGGCCTCCAATAAACGGGCCAACTTAAGGTATACCAACTGGGAAACAGCATAGACATGATGGTATTCAGAATTATAGAAGTAGGCAAATGGCTCAACGAGCACGACAGAGGTCTTGGAATCCAGCCAGATTCGATCAGCTGGATTTAGACTAGTTAGCCGTCGCTTTACTTTGGTCAAATGTCCCTTATACCTGACAGCGTGAATAGAATCTAGGATCCAGGTCACCTCTGAAATATGAAGCCGCTGGGGCAAGTCAATTGTGTCGCTACCGTTTATGACCTCTTGCATATAAAAATCAATATGATGCTCATCAGATAAGGATTTTGCTTCATTTAAAGTTAAACCAGTGCCTGAAACATAATCCACTTCGAGGCGCAAATCCTCATATTGGGACTTCGGCATTACAGAGACACCATACTTATCGGGATGATTCCAAACATCCGACCCCATAACGAGACCAAAATTCGTAAATCCTCTCGTGGAATATGGAACACCACATACCTGTTTTGAATAATTCAAAACATTCTCTGTATAAGCTAAGGTGTTCAGAGCCTCTTCTTTAGTTTCGGTCGGAAAGCCAATCATAAAGAATAGATGAACAGGAATACCCGCATTGAGACAATCATGGATATTGCGATCAATCCAATCAACTCTCGTGTTCTTCTTCATTAGATCAAGAACTCTTTGGTTGTATGACTCGAGGCCAAACTGAATCTGCCTACATCCACTTTGGTATATCTTGTTGAAAACGTCTGTACTTAGGGTTGGAGAGAACCTCGTTTCTCCATGCCAGAAAAACGTTTTTCCCGATGCGTTTATTTCATCCGCGAGTTGCTCCATTCTTTTGCCTTCGAATGTTTCATCCACAAAAGAGAAAACTCTCGTGCCGTATTTTTCATTTAACCGACACATTATTTCAAATACTCTCGATATAGGCATCTTTCGGTAACAACCACCGGTAGCACCGGGAATGGTGCAGAAGGCGCAATGATTAAAACACTGCCTAGAGGAATAAACCGGCAATATTAACTCAGGCATGAAGTATTTAGAAAGGGCGAAGCCATCGAAATCGGGAACTGTATCGTTGATAAATGTTTGCTCAATCCGATGGTTTTTATATATCTTTCCACCTTTAGCATGGCAAAGGTTTGGAACACAGTCGAGATTGTCATCACCAGAGTCAAGAGCCTCAAGAAGACGTGCAAGCGGCTCTTCGCCGTCATACATCATTATCGAATCAATGTATTCAAAAAAGGGATGCCATTCTTTCATGCAGTCATCTGCTAAACGAGTAATGTAATTGCCGCCCAATGAGACGTGTTTAACAGATGGACATTCTTCTTTAATCAGTTTCGCTAACGTAACTGCAGAAATCAATTGGAAACAGCCGCTCACCGAAATCCCAATAAACTCGATTTTTTCCCTCTGAATACGCTTAAGAAAGGCAGTTTCATAGAAGGAAATAAACGGATTATGCAAGGTATCCGCAAGCGATTTCATTATTTCTGGTGTCGAATAATAATCATAGGGCAGATCTATGGAGTTGAACGTGTATTTAACTCCATATGAGACGTGATTTATGATATAGTGTGCATTTCTAAAAATGTTTTCAGCATATTGTCTTTCTTTTAGATTAAAGTATCTCTTCGATCTGAAAATATCTTTTGCCTCGTCAACATTAAGTGCTGACTTTTGTATCAACTCGATTGTTAATTGAACATTCGAACTAAACGAATCCTTTGATTCCCGATACCTTTTACAGCACTCTTCGACATGTCTAAAAGATAGGAGGTCATCGTAAAATTCCACGTTTAAGTCAACAATGTCAACTTTGTATTGTTCAACCTCTTGAAGATATGACTTCAAAACAGGCAAGGCAAGATACGGCCCCACTGGACTCCATCCTGGGGGAAATACTAAAAGCGTTTTAGGCATATCATATCAACGTCACATCTTTCGCAAATAATTCAATTGAAACACAACTACCATCATAATTGAAAATACACCAAGTCCTGTAACGAGAATTGAGAACATCGCGATGCTCGTGAACAGCGAAACAAGGAGTGTTGAAATAACAACAGCAACCGATTGCAAAGACTCCCTAATTGAAAACAGGCTCATCGATTCAGATCCGTCTCTCGCCAAATCCTGCAGCGATGTTATGAGAAGCACATCTTGAATGGCGTTTCCGGCACCGACGATAAAAAGGAAAATAAACGATATCCCAGACGCATAGCGATAGCCAAACGCCAGATACGCACCGAGCGCAAGATACGTCACAAAACAATATGATTTAACGCAATCGGAACCACTGATTAAACGACCGTATATTGTATTTCCGAACAACAGTCCGATTGTAAGACTACTCTGAAGGAATCCGTATTGTATCGATGACGAGTCAAATTGCAATTGCGCTATAGCTGGCAAAAGAGAATTCAGAGAGCCGAATGCCACGCCACTAGAAATATCGATTAATAGGAAACCAATTGCCAAGTGCTTCGCGTTAAGATCACTAAATGCAGTCCAGTTTTTTTCATTTTTGCTTATCCCCTCTTTATCATTAACCTCGATAACCGACGGAACATCTCGCAGCAACCAGAACGACGCGGCAAAAGAAAGCGCGTCTAATGCAAGAACAGCCTCCGCCCCAAATTGAGCGACAACAAAACCGCCGGCAACTGGCCCCAGAACCATCATCAAATTCTGCAGAAACCCAAACGAATTATTAATTACGTCGCGATTGATACTATTCGTATTGGCTCTTAACAACGAGTAAAAGCAGGGCATTTCAACCGTTCGGCAAAGCGATACCGCGCACGTAATAGCAAACATACTCCATTTACTATCAACAAAAATATAGCAAACGAATAATCCCGCGCGAATTAAGTCTGCCAATCTCATGGCCTGCAGTGTCCCGATACCCATCTTCTGAGGCAGCTGCGCGAGCGCAACTGAAAACAGAGCGGGGGCAAATCTGCAGCAGACCATCAAAGCAGTTGCAGAAACATCGTGAGTTACCTCGTAAATCAGCATTGGCAAAGCAATATTCGCACACCAATTGCCTATTTCGCTTATCCCTCTAGCAATATATAGGACCCGAACCGGACGGCTAGCTCTCAATACCGTGAACATCAGGATTAGCCTCGTATTTCAGGCCTCGCTCATCCCTTAATAGGAATCCATAATCAACCAAGTACCGCCTCAACACGGCATAATCAGGATAGAGCTGTGACAGCACACGATTAACCTGAAGCTCCGTATAACTTGTATTTAATTCAAAGAAAGAGACGGCCCATAGCAGCATGATTCTTTTATAGCTTTCCTTTTTTGGAATTGAAACCAGCTCGCCATTCTTGAGAAATCGTTTTTTAAAGTCTATTAGCTCATCCATTCACATCCTCCATTTCATACGCATCTAATACTAAAAATGCATACGCTTTAGGTCATCGTATTCGGCTTCTTTATTCGAACTAAACTCGAACTAATCTAAATTATTTGCTCAAACACTCTTCGAAAGCTCGTTTTTCACTCTGAGTAAAATGCCCTTCCCAGTCAGTCCACGAACAGGAAGGCAACTCACAGCGAGCGGAGTCGAAGCCCTCTACCGTCGGTCGTTCAAAATGCACGATAACCTTTTCGATATCCCCATCTGTTATGAGGTCAGAATGAACGACCTCGGTACCGTCTTCGAATGTCATATACGGGTACATCACGTAAACCACCTCGCAATCGTTAATCCAGTTTAGCATCAAGCTATTGCACCAAAGACAGCAAGCCCCCTTGATGAGTTGATGGTATCTGTTAAATGTCACGTACGATTCACATCTGGTGGGTATCCTGATGGCTACACGAAACGAAGCAGATTTACACCGGGAGGACCCCGTATGACAACCAAGTACACCGACGCGCCGCGCACACGTGTCATGACGCCGGCATCGCTCAACAACGGCGTTCACGAAAACCATTCCATCGGCCAGACCATGGCCATCGCGCCCAAAAAGGGCCTGTTTGACGACATTTCCATTCCCCAGATCATCGCCGGCGCCGCAGCTGCCGCTACGAGCGTCGCGCTTGCCTCCAAGATCGGTATCGCCGGATCGGTGATCGGTGCCGCTGTGAGCTCGGTCATCACCGTTGTGTCCTCGCAGGTCTACCGCCACTTTATCTCTGCCAGCGCCGAAGCCCTCAAAGGTACGCACGCCACCGTCGACTACCCCGCCGGCGCCTATGAACCCGTTGAATTAAATGCCGAGGAGCACTTAGGCGGCGCCGCGACTACCCAGGAGATGCGCCAGATTGCAGGGCGCGCGACCACGGCGCGCGTCGCCCCCGACAGCCTGCGCGCCAAGGCGGCGGCAGAGCGCAGCCAGACGCAAAAGAAGGTCATCATCTTCTCGATCGCCATCGCCATCGTCGCGGTTATCGCCTGCACCGCTGCCATCCTTATCACCACCGCCGGTGAGGGTCTGGGCGAGCGTCCCGAGCCGATTCTGTCGTCACGCACGACCGAGCACGACGCGGACAGCACTGGTCAATCGCAAAGCCAGCAGGACGACTCGCAGGGCACCTCCGCATCCACCGACTCGTCCTCGAACACCCCCGATCAGTCGCAGGGCGCCGATTCTTCTGTGAACAACAACGGTACGCAATCCGGCACAACCGACTCAAGCCAAACGACTGACGGCTCTCAACCGAGCACGGGCGACCAGACGAGCGACACCACGTCGGGAACGGGCTCAGCAGACAGCAGCAACACCAGCAACTCGAACAGCTCGAGTGGAACCGCGTCCGGCACGGCATCTGACAGCTCGAGCCAAGGCACGGCATCGGGCAACTAAGCACGTTTGCCCCTCATAGATAATCGACCTGTATAACGGGCGCGAACCGGCAACGGTCGCGCCCGTTTGCCTTGGGCGCCGAGGTAGCAAGCCCCGCGCGATGGTAAGATGCTTTGGTGTGTAAAGAGGAGATTTGCCATGAGCAAGACAATAGTTAAGCCCACGCTATCGCTGGGCAACCACATCTATCTGTATCGTCTGCTGCGTGATGCGATTGGGTGCGGCAAGCAAACGTTTATGAGGCAGGTCGAGGAGGCGCTCGCTGCTGGTGACATGGCCGCTTATGACCTGGGCTTCGAGTCCACGCGCGAGCTGCTCGAGGAGCTCGACGACTGCATAAGGCTGACCGTCTTTAAGGGCGGTCGCTTGTATGCCACGCTCATCGCCAACGAGGCCTGGGATGCCGCCCTTGCCAAGGGCGAGGACAAGCCCAAGGCTGCCAAGGGTGCCAAGCAGTCCTACAAAAAGAAAAAGCGCGGCGAGAAGGACCTCAAGGCCGTGCGCCCCAAGCACGTTAAGCGCGCCGAGCCCGAGCCCGTGGCCGAAGTCGCTCCGGAGCCCGAGCCCGAGGCAGAGATCGAAGTCGCTATTGAGGTAACGGCAGAAGCCGACACCGAAATCACCGCCACGACCGATCCCGAAGTCATATCCGAGCAGGAAGCCACTGCGGAGCTCAACGAAGCTCCCAAGTCGACAACCGAAGAAGCCGCTGACCAGCCCGAAACGCCTGCGTTCCAAAACAGCGATGTCTTTGGCGACGAGACCGAGGACGATCAGCCCGACGAGCCCGACGATCAAGGCGCTACCGAGTCGGCGCCGGAGCCCGAGACGCCGCAGCCCGCCATCTCGCTCACGGTCGTCTATGACCCCGAGAACGCAAACGCCGGCATCACCACCATGGCATCCACGCCCATCGAGGCAAAGTCGAGCGTCGAGAACGAGAACGCGACGCAGGTTGAGGTTGAAACTGCAGCTGCAGACGCGCCCGTCACCGTGAAGCCCGCAGATTCCACGATCAAGCCGGAAGCGACGCTGGAGCCCGCACCCGTCATCGAATCCGTGCCCGCCGCTGCTTGCGACCGAATTCCCGCACCGGCACCGGCTTCGGTACCCGCAGCGGCCCCAACCCCCGCACCTGCAGCGCCCGCCATCCCCGAGGACTTCCCCGTCGATTTCGCAACCGAAGTCTTCTGCCCCGGCCCGCTTCTGCACCAGCTGTCGACCTATCTCCCCTACGGCGCCGACACGCTCAGCATCGTCGGCGAGTACTACTGGATCGCCCGCGAGCGCGGTACCATCGAGGCCGCACGAAACCGCGCAAGCTTCCCCCTGCGCTACACGCAGGCCGGCGAGCGCCACGAAGTCACCGTGCGCATCCGCCGCAACACCGCCGGCGGTCTCGGAGCCGCCTGGGCCATCGACAAGGTCGAAGCCCCGGTCGAGTAAAAAACGGCCTCGGATAGCCAATTTGACCATCCGAGGCCGTTTGAATTCAGGCCTTTTAGTTGTCATCGGTGCATATAGACACCAGAGAAGCAAGCTCATCCTCAAGTTGCGGAGCAAAGTATCTAAAAGAAACCTGCGCTCCAGTCGGTATCGACTCAATCATATTCGCAGCATTATCTGAAACTCGGTACGATGCAGTTTCACCTGTCTTCAAATCCTCTATTGAGCAGACAGCGTCTTCAGCATCAATCGACCTAAGCACGCCTTTTCCTTGTAACATCACATCGGCATGCCCGCCAGCTATTTCTAATGAACCTGAGTCTGTCGCAGTCACTTCTCCGGAACCTCCGCGCGATATCTCTTCCTTTGTTGAACAGCCCACCAATGAAGCCATCAGCACCAAAGACAGAGCTAGTCGAATCGCCCTACTTCGAAAAAGTCGTTCCGTAAGTCCACGCATAATAGCTCTGATCATACTTCAGGAAGGATAAAGATGAATTCCAGCCGTCCGCTATGCCAATCATCTGCCTTGTCTCTCCAGTTTTCTTACCAGTAAGTGTGGCGTAAGCCTCCGCTGTTACAGAATGGGCTGATCCGTTGTACAAACTCGCATGTAAAACATTCGGTCTATTAGAGTTAATCTCATTTTGAATGCTCGCGATAGCCGGAGAGGAGACAGTGCGGGCGATAAGAGTACTTCCTCTGCTTGCGCAGTAATTTGTAAACCCCGTTGCACAGGTTGATATCGGCGTTCCACCCAAAACAACGCCGGGAACAGTCTGTTCTTCATCGGAAAGAGCATGGGTATTGGTGTAATTCCATATCTGCATATATTGCGAAGGGTCGCTATATAAATTGGCAATGCCATACAGTTCCGCAACGTTCGAAAAAGCTGTCACCATACAAGCATAGTGGGCGGTAAGCCTCTTAATCTCGCTTTCATCATATGACATAAACTGAGAAATGGAACGAAATCCAGATACTGTGTAATCCTGCATTTGAGTTGCGTAAATTACAACATCGTTCCAGCTTGAAGGTTTATTCGATAAAACGACAGGCCGTCCTTCTATGGAAACAGCCGGGATTGTTCTTCCGCAATTTGTTGTTATTGAACCGTCCAAAGATTGCACGCCGAATTCGAATGGATTGATCATTACGACTGGGTTATTGAACGAATAAGACTCGACACCAAGATCTCCTCCCCGATCCATAGGGCTGACTAAGCCGTCTCCAAAACGATATCCCGTAAGTATTTCATCATCTGAAGCATCTAAAACCAAATAGCCCGCGGCTCTATTGGATGTCACAACCGGAACAATGTAACCAAGCGGGGACCCATTAACATCTACAAAAGGAATAGGGTCAGAAGGCGTATACGAATAGCCGAGGAGTCCCTTTATATATTTATCGGCAAGCTCTTGCGCAATTTCAGAAGTAAATTGTATCTGCTCACCATCAATATTGCCCGTCGAAGCAAAAACCTCTTTCGGACGTGCGGCTAAGGCGACAATTGAAGACGCGACAAGTTGCAGAAAACGACGACGCGAAAGCATATGTTCTTCTTTCTAGAGAAGCGACTTATAAGGTACTCCTATTCTATAATCTTTTTTGTAACGTTACAGCACTGGTTATATTTCAATTCGATTTGCTTATGTCCTTGCAACCCAATGCGTCTTTACGTTTTAAACGGAATTAGAAAATCACTCATAGCAAAAACGGGCTTTAATCCCAAAGAGATGACTTTGATTATGAATCAAACCAGCAGCCAGGGCATAGCTGCAGTGCAATCGCTACAAGAAAGGCCGCCCTTGGTGGCGGCCCTTCTACTTGCTACTAATCGCGCGTCAGCTTGCGGTGAATACGATGCGGCTGGGCTGCGTCCTCGCCCAGGCGCTCGATACGGTTGGCCTGATAGGCCTCGAAATTGCCCTCGAACCAATACCAGTTGCCCGGGTTCTCGTCGGTGCCTTCCCACGCCAGAATGTGCGTGGCGACGCGGTCCAGGAACATACGGTCATGGCTAATGACCACCGAGCAGCCCGGGAACTCGAGCAGCGCCGCTTCGAGCGAGGACAGCGTCTCGACGTCGAGGTCGTTCGTAGGCTCGTCGAGGAGCAGCAGGTTGCCGCCCTGCTTGAGCGTGAGCGCCAGGTTCAGACGGTTGCGCTCGCCACCGGAAAGTACGCCAGCGCGCTTCTGCTGGTCCTGGCCCTTAAAGCCAAAGCTCGCCACATAAGCGCGGCTCGGAACCTCGGTCTCGCCGACCATCATGTGGTCTAGGCCGTCCGAGACGACCTCCCATAGGTTCTTATCGGGGTCGATGCCGGAACGGTTCTGGTCGACGTAAGAAATCTTGACGGTCTCGCCCACCTCGAGCTCGCCCGAAGTCAGCGGCTCCAAACCCACGATGGTCTTGAAGAGCGTAGTCTTACCCACACCGTTGGGACCGATGACGCCCACGATGCCGTTACGCGGCAGGGTGAACGAAAGGTCGTCGATGAGCACGCGGCCATCGAACTCCTTGTGCAGATGATGGGCCTCGAGCACCTTGTTGCCCAAACGCGGGCCCACAGGGATGCGGATGTCGGTCCAGTCGAGCTTCTGGCTTGCGCGGGCCTCGGCCTCCATCTCCTCGTAGCGAGCAAGACGGGCCTTGTTCTTTGCCTGGCGAGCCTTGGGCGAGCTGCGTACCCACTCGAGCTCGGCCTCCATCCGCTTGGCGAGCTTGGCGTCACGGTTGCCCTGAGCCTCGATACGCGCGGCCTTGGTCTCCAGATACGTTGAGTAGTTGCCCTTGTAGGGATAAAGGTGACCGCGGTCAACCTCGCAGATCCACTCGGCAACGTTATCCAGGAAGTAGCGATCGTGCGTAACGGCAAGCACCGCGCCCTGGTAGTTGTGCAGGAAGTGCTCGAGCCACAGGATCGACTCGGCGTCCAGGTGGTTCGTGGGCTCGTCGAGCAGCAGCAGGTCGGGAGCCTCGAGCAGCAGCTTGCACAGGGCCACGCGACGACGCTCGCCGCCGGAAAGCACGTTGACCGGCATGTCGGAATCGGGCAGCTGCAGGGCGTCCATGGCCTGGCCGAGCTTGGAATCGATATCCCAGCCGTCGGCGGCGTCGATCTCGTCCTGGAGCTTGCCCATCTCGGCCATGAGGGCGTCCATGTCGCAATCCGGGTCGCACATCTCCTCGCCGATCTTATTGAAGCGATCGACCTTGGCGATCATATCACCAAACGCCATGCGCACGTTCTCGATGACGGTCTTGTCGTCATCGAGCGGCGGCTCCTGCTGCAGGATGCCCACAGTGTAGCCGGGGGTGAGCCTGGCATCGCCGTTGGAGACCTCCTCGATGCCGGCCATGATCTTGAGCAGGGTCGACTTGCCCATGCCGTTGGGACCCACAACGCCGATCTTGGCACCGGGGTAGAAGCTCAGGGTCACGTCGTCAAGGATCACCTTGTCGCCATGGGCCTTGCGAGCCTGATACATCTGGTAGATAAACTCCGCCATATGCCTGTTTTATCCTTTCTACCTGCTGTTTTCCTATTCTTGTTTCGCTTTAGTGGAAACGAAATGGAAAAACCAGCTCTGAAACGTAACGAAATAGGGGCATGGTTGCCCATACCCCCTAATACTACCTGGGAAAAGTTCCCCCGGAACATACTATGAACTGCGTACGCTAGTTTTCCGCAACCTTAGCGAGCGGCTCGCTGCGATTTGCGCCACAGCAGATACGAGTAGACGTAGACGGCTCCAACCGAACCAAACGCCAGAACCGCAATCACCGCGGCGACGACTTCACTCGAAAGCACGCTACCCGCCACGCCCATCACAATCAGGCCAAAGCCCAGCACCATAAAGCAGGCACCGCCAAAGCGCTGCGTACGGCGCCAGTTCTCGGGATTGGCAAGCGCCCAAGGCGTCTTGATACCGAGCGTATAGTTCTGCTTCACACGCGGCAAGTAGTTGCCTACGCCGATGAACAGCAAACCGACAACACCGGAAATCAGCACGTTAACCGAACCGACCGCCGGCACCACGCCCCAGACCGTAAGCTCTCCC
>JAXKFZ010000045.1:0-3936 GCA_036550635.1 Collinsella sp.
CCGGACAGGGCCAGAATCACGCGGTCGTCGCCGACCTTCTCGCGGAACTCGGCCGTCATGGTCTCGACCAGGTTGTCCATGCTCCAGTTGGGCTCCAGGCCGCAGATCTCAAACAGGAAGTTGCTCAGCAGCTGCTGACCGTACTCGGAGTGCTTGACCTCGGGGTGGAACTGCGTGGTGAAGATCTTGCGCTCGACGCACTCCATGGCGGCAACCGGGCACACGTCGGTGCTGGCGGTAACGGTAAAGCCCTCGGGCACCTCGGAAACGGCGTCGCGATGGCTCATCCACACGGTTTGCTCCATGGGCGTGGAGTTAAAGAGCTTGGCGCCGGCCGTGCGCGTGATGGTGGCGCGGCCGTACTCGCCCACCTCTGAGTGGCCGACCTTGCCGCCGAGCGTCACGGCCGTGATCTGATGGCCGTAGCAAAAGCCCAGGACGGGAAGGCCCAGGTCAAAGATGGCGGGGTCGATAGACGGAGCGTCCTCGGCATACACAGAGGCCGGGCCGCCGGAAAGGATGAGCGCAGAGGCGTTCATCTCGCGAATCTCGTCGGCCGAGATGTCGCAGGGGACGATCTCGGAATACACGTTGAGGTCGCGGACGCGACGGGCAATGAGCTGACCGTACTGCGCACCAAAGTCGAGTACGAGGACCTTTGCGGAAGCCTTTTGATCCATGGTTCCCCCTCTTGTTGGCGGGGAGCCGGTGCTCACCCGCGCGAATAAACGAGAATAACTTTCATAGTGTACACGTTATATGGGGTTTCTCGTCCCTCGCAGCCATCAGCGCACGGCAAACGCACGACCCGGGCCCCTATTTGACGGCAATTGAAGTGTTACCAGACGTTACAGATGATGTAATACGTTTGAACATTGGACGCCCTGTGCCACAATACTGCCGAACGACTCCGCCTCTGCGGCGGCAAATACGATAGGAATATCAGCATGAAGCGCATCCTTCTCATCGCCACGGGCGGCACCATCGCATCGACCGAGGACGGCAACGGCCTCTCCCCCGCCCTGACCGGTGAGGAGCTCGCCCAGAGCGTCCCCGAGATCTCGGGCCTCTGCGAGCTCGACGTCGTGCAGCCCATGAACATCGACAGCACCAACATGCGCCCGAGTGACTGGATGCGTATTCGCGACGTCATCGTCGAGGGTTATGCCGATCACGACGGCTTCGTGATTCTGCACGGCACCGACACCATGAGCTACACCGCGGCAGCGCTTTCCTATCTGATTCAGGACAGTCCCAAGCCCATCGTACTCACCGGCTCGCAAAAGCCCATGGGCAACCCTTTTACTGACGCCAAACTCAATCTGTACCAGAGCCTGCTCTATGCGCTCGATGAGCATTCGCACGACGTCTCTATCGTGTTTGGCGGCGTCGCCATTGCCGGTACGCGCGCCCGCAAGCAGCGCACCATGAGCTTTAACGCGTTCATTAGCGTCAACTATCCGCCCATTGCCTACATCCGCAACGACCGCATTGTGCGCAACGGGCTTCACGGCACTCATCAGAATGAGAGCCCGGTGCGTTTCTACGACAGTATCGATCCGCGCGTATTTGTCCTTAAGCTGACGCCCGGCGTGAACCCGGGTATCCTGGACGCCCTAGCCGATAGCTACGATGCTGTAATTCTTGAGACCTTTGGCATTGGCGGTATTCCCGAGTTTGGCGAGTCCGGCGATTCGTTCCAAGAGGCAATTTTCCGCTGGGTCGATTCGGGTCGCACCGCCGTTATGACCACGCAGGTCCCCGAGGAGGGCCTTGACCTGGGTGTTTATGAGGTCGGCCGAGCTTACGCCGATCATCCGGGTATTTTGCGCGGCGACGATATGACCACCGAGACGCTCGTGGCCAAAACCATGTGGGCGCTCGGCCAGTCACGCGATGCCGCCGAGATCCAGCGCCTGTTCTACAGCCAAGTCAACCACGACCGTATCCCGATGGCGTAATCTCTAAGGCAGCTCCACTTATCGCAACCTTAAACGACAGGTGGTCCCCCTCGGGCCGTGCAAAAATCGGAGTATTCTGCAATTTCTCCGCCGGAGGCATAGAATCGACCGATTGTTAGACGAACTTTTAGGACGAGGGTTCCGTCTAGTAAATATTTATTCCTCATTTTTATTTAGTATGTGGATTAACTACTGCCAAAAAGGCAAAGCCAGCCGCTCGAGCTACCATCTACGGCCAAACTGGTGCTGAATACTCGCGATTTTGCACATCGCAACCAGGGGGACCCGCCCAAAGAGCGTCAAATACAGCGGGGGAACGCCCTATCCGATACCCTCGAGAAGCTCTGACACCGTCATGCCGAGTGCGGGCGCGATCTTAAATAGAACCTTGAGCGTGAAATTTGCCGTCCCATCTTCGATTCGGTCGAGGTAGGGTCGGCTGATTCCTGTCGCCACACAAAAATCAACCTTGGAGATACCAAGGTCCCTGCGTGTCTCTTCGACCCGCCTGCCAAGAATCTGTTTCGCACGTTCGTCCATGCAGCCGAGTTTGAAATGGAGCCGAACATAAACGTAAACTATAGTTTACGTTTTCCCGAATACACAGGAGTTTTCTATGTCGGGTTCTTCGGTCCGCATGTACCGAGCCGCGCTTCGCACAAACAGCGCGCCGCCCAAGCTCGTCGTCGTTGAAGCTGAATGCCTTTCGCCCGATGAGCGCACAGCATTTGCATTGCTATCAAGTCGCGTCGCCGCCGTTCTGGTCCCTTGCCCGGCGCGAGGTGAACTTGCCATCCGATGCCAAACGCACGGCTGCTCGCTCAATCAGGCTGCCGTAATCGCAACCAGCCAACGCGGCCTGCCGCTCCTTTTAGAAGCCGGCATAGCACTCGCCCTTCGCGGCGCCGGATACGAAAACGAGGCCGCCGCCGATGCAGTCTTTCAACCACGATCGAGCGGCGGCCTCGCAGCAGCCATCGAATATGCTTGCAGGCTCGTTGTCTAAAAGGACAAGCTAGAAACCAAAGCCAAAGCCCGTTCCGGTAATCGCCGAGTACATAAAGTAAACGTTGATCACGTTGAGGAACACACCCGTGATGCAACCGTTGCGCAGGTAGCGCTCGCACACGATGCGCGCCATGGCGGCGGAGTCGTCATTGTTCTTGGCTTGGCGTCCCGCCGTAAAGTACGTCGCCACGCTCAGCAGCAGATTGAGTACCGGCAGTGCCAGCAGCTCGTAGCTCTTACCCCAGCGCGTCACCTCGCCGGCGGCGTTAAACTTCGTTGCCACCTCGGAGCCAATGTTGGGGATAACACACGCTGCAACCACCAGCGGAATCACCGCAAGTACGAGCAGCGCAATACCCATGTAGCCAGCTTTTTTGCCATATTTAAACATATGCGTCGTCCTTACACGTTAAAGCGGAAGTGCACGACGTCGCCATCGGCCATGACATAGTCCTTGCCCTCAATGCGCAGCTTGCCGGCGGCCTTGGCGCCCTGCTCGCCGCCGAGCTCGATGTAGTCGTCGTAGCCAATAATCTCGGCCTTAATAAAGCCGCGCTCAAAGTCGGTGTGGATGACACCGGCGGCCTGCGGGGCGGTCGCGCCCTGACGCACCGTCCAGGCCTTGACCTCCATCTCGCCGGCCGTAAAGAACGACTGCAGGCCGAGCAGCTTGTAGGCAGCCTGAGCGAGCACGTCCAGGCCGGGCTGCTCCAGGCCTAGGCTTTCCAGGTAGTCGGCAGCGTCCTCGGGATCGAGCTCGGAAAGCTCGGCCTCGATCTTGGCGCAGATCGGCAGCGGCTTGACGCCGTCGATCTGCGCCAGGTCCTCGTTGAGCATATCCTCGTCCACGTTGGCCACATACAGGATGGGCTTCATGGTGAGCAGGAACAGCCCCTTGGCGGCGGCACGCTCCTCGTCGGTCATCTCCATGGATGCGGCGCGCTTGCCCTCGTTGAGCCAGGCAAGC
>JAXKFZ010000293.1:0-3290 GCA_036550635.1 Collinsella sp.
GACCGTCTGAACGCCACCGTGCGCCGTATCACCGACACCATGTACCACAGCGCCGACGAGTTCCTGGATGACCTGCGCGTCGTCCAGCGTTCGCTGGCCGCCTGCGGTGCCGTCCGTGCTGCCTACGGCCCGGTCCAGACCATCATCTGGCAGGTCGAGTCCTTCGGCTTCCACATGGTCGAGATGGAGTTCCGTCAGCACTCCGTGGTGCACGCCCGCGCCCTCAAGGATATCCACGAGAACGGTATCCACGGCGACCTGCAGCCCATGACGCGCGAGGTCATCGATACCTTCCGCGCTATCGGCTCCATCCAAAAGCGCTACGGCAAGAAGATGGCGCACCGCTACATCATTTCGTTCACTAAGAGCGCCCAGCATGTGGCCGACGTCTTTGAGCTCGCCCACCTGTCCTTTGCACACGAGGAGGATGTCCCCGAGCTCGATGTGATCCCGCTGTTCGAGCAGCTCGAGGACCTCGAGGGCTGCGTCGACGTGCTCGACCAGATGCTCACGCTGCCCGTGGTGCAGAAGCGCCTTGCCCAGACCAACCGCCGCATGGAGGTTATGCTGGGCTACTCCGACTCCTCCAAGGACGCCGGTCCTACCACGGCCATGCTCGCGCTGCACTCCGCGCAGGAGCGCATCGCCAAGTGGGCAGAGAAGAACGATATCGACCTGGTGCTCATGCACGGTCGCGGCGGTGCCGTGGGCCGTGGCGGCGGCCCGGCCAACAAGGCCGTGCTGGCGCAGCCCAAGGGTTCGGTCAACTGCTTCTTTAAGCTCACCGAGCAGGGCGAGGTCATCTTTGCCCGTTACGGCAACCGCACGCTGGCTCAGCGCCATGTTGAGTCCGTTGCCGCCGCAACGCTTTTGCAGTCGGCCCCGAGTGTCGAGAAGACCAACACAGAGACCACGCAGAAGTTCTGGGATATGGCCGAGAAGCTTAACGCTGCAAGCCACGAGCGCTATCTGGACCTGCTGAACACCGAGGACTTTACACCGTGGTTCTCGACCGTGACGCCGCTGACCGAAGTCGGTCTGCTGCCGATCGGCTCGCGTCCCGCTAAGCGCGGCCTGGGCGCCAAGTCGCTCGACGACCTGCGTACCATTCCGTGGATCTTCAGCTGGAGCCAGGCGCGCATCAATCTGGCCGCTTGGTACGGCCTGGGTACCGCCTGCGAGCAGTTTGGCGATCTGGACCAGCTTAAGGCTGCCTACCAGGAGTGGCCGTTCTTCCGCACCTTTATCGACAACATCGAGATGTCGATCGCTAAGACCGACCAGCGCATCGCCAAGATGTATCTGCACCTGGGCGATCGCCAGGATCTGTCCGAGAAGGTCTTCACCGAGATGCAGCTCACGCGTAAGTGGGTCCTTGCCATCGTCGGTGACGAGTGGCCGCTGCAGCGCCGCCGCGTGCTCGGTTGCGCCGTTCGTGTGCGCAACCCCTACGTCGACGCCCTGTCCATCGCCCAGGTCCGCGCCCTTCGCGAGGTGCGTATGAACCAGGACGAGATGGCCGAGGAGAAGAAGGCCGAGTACATGAGCCTGATTCTTTCGACTGTGACTGGCGTCTCGGCAGGATTGCAGAACACGGGGTAATCGATAGCCCTGTAGTCGTCCGGGCCCGCCATCAGTTTACTTTTAGGCACGTCCTCGGACATGCAAGAAGCCCTCGCTGCGCACTTCGTGCGGCGAGGGCTTCTTGCGTCCTGCGGAGTGTGCCTAAAAGTAAACTGATGGCGGGCCCTGCGATGTCCGGTCTTCGGCGGATTACTGCTGGGGGAATATTGGCGCGCTCCGCGTGTTTGGAGAGGGCTTCGTGCTGCGGAATGCATTCGGAGGGAAACCCATCGGGTCCCTTCGTCCTCGGTCTTCGGGGATTAAAGCTGATGAAAAAAAGTGCGCTTCGCGCGTTTTGGATGGGGTTTATTTCGGTGGCGCATTTGGCGCTTCTCGCCTTATGACTGTTGCGGCCGCGGTCCCGTTTGGGATCGCGGCCGTTTTGTTGTGGGTCAAATATGAACGTTGTGTTAACGACTCGGTGGACGGTGGTGTTTTTCGGTGAGCGGCGTATCCTTCCAACGGTTTATCTAGTGTGTCAGTTGAAAGGAAGAGGGCGCTCGTCATTGTTTGAATGTGAACTACCGTTTGACCATAAGACGTTGCATCTAGAGCTCGAGGATAAGAACTTCGCGGGTGTGATGGAAGGTCATCAAAACGAGTTTAAGACTACAAAATCGCAGGAAGAGCTGGTAGAGGAGTCGCTTGCCAACCCTTATGGCTCACCTTCGCTCGAGGAGCTTTGTGCTGGCAAGAAGGATATCGTCATCATTAGCTCCGACCATACGCGCCCCGTTCCCTCGCGTGTGACGATGCCTATTCTGCTGCATCACATCCACTCCGCTGCGCCTGAGGCACGCGTTCGCATTCTGGTTGCTACGGGTATGCATCGTCCGTCGACGCACGAGGAGCTCGTCAACAAGTACGGCGAGGAGATCGTTGCCAACGAGGAAATCGTTATGCACGTCGCGACTGACGACAGCATGATGAAAAAGATCGGCACCCTGCCTTCTGGCGGCGAGTGCATCATCAACAAGATTGCCGCCGATTGCGATCTGCTGCTTGCCGAGGGCTTTATTGAGCCGCACTTCTTTGCCGGTTTTTCTGGCAGCCGTAAATCCGTCCTGCCCGGCATCGCCAGCTACAAGACCATCATGTACAACCACAACGGTCAGTTTGTGAATGATTCCCACTCGCGTGCTGGCAACCTGTGCCACAACCACGTGAGCGAGGACATGTTTGCTGCTGCCGAGATGGCTCACCTTGCCTTTGTGCTTAACGTGGTGCTCAACGGTAAGCACGAGGTCATTGGCTCCTTTGCCGGCGATATCCACAAGGCGCACGAGGCTGGCTGCGAGTTTGTGAAGAGCCTTGCCGGCGTTGAGCCCGTCGAGTGCGAGATTGCCATCACCACCAACGGCGGCTACCCGCTCGACCAGAACATCTACCAGGCCGTGAAGGGCATGTGCTCTGCCGAGGCTACGCTTCCCGAGGGCGGTGTGATTATCGACGTCGCCGGTTGTGCCGACGGTCACGGTGGCGAGGGCTTCTATCACAACATCGCCGACAACGACCCGGCGGAGTTTGAGCGCGCCTGCATCGACCGTCCTAAGGACGAGACCCTGCCCGACCAGTGGACGAGCCAGATCTTTGCCCGCATCCTGGCACATCACCCTGTGATCATGGTCACCGACCTGTGCGATCACCAGATGCTCAAGGATATGCAC
>JAXKFZ010000046.1:0-2417 GCA_036550635.1 Collinsella sp.
CAGCGCCAGCGCGTCGCAATTGCCCGTGCCCTGTCGCTGAACCCCGATGCCATCATCGCCGACGAGCCCACCTCGGCTCTGGACGTTTCGGTCCGCGCGCAGATTCTGAACCTGCTGACCGACCTTAAGAAGGAGCTCGGCCTGGCCATGGTGTTCATCAGCCATGACATCCAGACGGTCCGCTATATCTCTGACGACATCATCGTTATGAATGGCGGCAGGATCGTCGAGCAGGGCGAGGCCAAGCAGGTCTTCCAGCACCCCCAGGACCCCTACACCAAGATGCTGCTCGGCGCTGCGCCGTCGCTGCTGCATCCCAAGCTCGGCGAGTAGCCTCGCTTTCCCTCCCGTGCGCCCGGTTCCCTTGCCGGGCGCACCTCCGTTGCGATTTCGAAAGGTTGGGTTCACGAGCCATGCCAAGTGCTCAGGAGCTACAACATCAATTTGGTGAATATCGAGGCGCCATGCCCCGTCCATCAGATTTCGATCTCTTTTGGAAGGATCGCATGGCCGAGGCCGACGCCGTCGGGCTTGACTATGCGATCGAGACGGCATCGGTCGCCGATGCCGCGACCTGCCAGCTTTTCGACCTCTGGTATACCGGCATGTGTGGCGCGCGCCTGCATGCCAAGTACCTTAAACCTGTCTCGGACGAGCCCGTGCCATTGGTACTTCAGTTCCATGGGTATCCGGGTGCAAGCCGCAGCTGGTTTGAGCAGGCGTCGTTTGCGGGCATGGGCATGGCACTCATCGCCCTCGACTGCCCCGGCCAAGGAGGTCCCTCCGAGGACATTGGTGGATTTGAGGGCACAACGGTTGCCGGTCATATCGTTGCCGGTATCGACGGCGACCCGGCCAACCTCTACTATGTCCGCTTGCACCAGGATATTCGCATCCTGTGCCGCATCGTTCGCGAGCTCGAGGGCATCGATCTTGCGCGTGTGTTTGTGAACGGCGCGTCGCAGGGCGGCGGTTTGGGCATTGCGACCTGTGCGCTTAACAGCGAGTTTATCAATCGTGCCGCCATCCTCTATCCCTTCCTGTCAGATTTCCGCCTGGTCTGGGATTTGGATGCCGACGACATTGCCTACGAGGGCCTGCGCTATTGGTCTCGCTGGTTTGACGAGGACTCGACTCGTATTGACGAAGCCTATGCCAAGCTGGCGTACTTCGATTCCAAGAACTTTGCCCCTATGGTCAAATGCCCCGTGCTGTTTGGCACTGGCACAGCCGATATCGTCTGTCCGCCAGCGACGCAGTTTGCGGTCTATAACAACCTGACCTGCGAAAAGCGTCATGAGTTCTTTGAAGGCTTTGGCCACGAGGAGATTCAGGATTTTGACGATTTGATCATTCCGTTTTTCTGCAAGGGAGGGGAGGCTCATGTCTAAGTGCGAGAGCAATGTTGACGAGCTGATTGTCCCCGGGCTCGTGGGAATTCCTGGAACGGTTTCGTCAAGGCTCGCAGAATATCGGGACTGGCGCGGTGATGTCCAAGCAGATGTTTCTGATTTAGAGACATGCGCTTCGAATCTTGAGATTCAAGGCCTGGCCATTACGGCGATTGACTTTGTTAACCCCTGCGCCCGTTACTCGGAGGTCTCCTTTGAGCTCGGTGACGATGCGATTCACGCTCGTTTGATCGAGCCTGTCGGTCGTGCCCGAGTATCTGAGCGCGTGCCGCTGTGCCTGATGTTCCACGACATCGATCGGCCTGTGCGCGGCTGGCATCACATGACGAGATTTGCCGCCATGGGGTATGCCGTCCTCGCGCTGGATGACGATGTTGCTGGTGCGGACGACCTGCAGCGGGGGATTTCTTCGCCCGCTTTTGTCGAGCGCGTCCGTTGGGGTTGCGCGTTGGCGAAGGTGGCGCGCAATCTTGATGGCATGGACCCCGACCGCATCTTTGCATGGGGCGAGGGCCTTGGCGGCGGAGTCGCGCTGGCGGTTTCTGCTCTGGACGAGCGGGGCCTCGCCTGCACGGCGGTTGCCAATCCAATTCCCGGTGGCCTTGAGGCGCTGTCGTCTCGGGTGCGCGGATCGGTGCTCATGGGCACATCGCTCATGGATGCCGCGAGCGACCCCAAGGGCCAGTTTGCCGTATTCAACGGTCTTGAGTGCGACCGGAGGCATATCGTCTATGCCAAATACGCTCACGAGCGCATCAATGCGTTCGAAAACGAAGTCGTCGACTTCTTTAACCAAACGTTCTACCCGTGTTCTTTGGCCTAGGCGGCCTGGACACTGCCAACAAGAGTGGGCGGCATAGGGCTGCCCGCCAGACAACTAAGGAGATTCTTGTGGCAACTCAGAAATTCACCGGCGTTATCCCTCCCGTCGTTGTTCCCGATACCGAAGATCACCAGCTCGACGTTGCCTCCTTTGAGCGCAGCATCAACCGCATGATCGATGCC
>JAXKFZ010000047.1:0-3478 GCA_036550635.1 Collinsella sp.
AGCGGAGTACGTAATCGATGTTCTGCTGGTTCATGTCGCTCCCCTTTCTTTCGGGCGGGTTTCGACTGGTCTATATCGCAGATACTATCGCAGAAAAATGTTTCCGCAGGGTTAAAGCGTATCAAGCGCTCAAAAAACGTGCGAGGGCTGGCGGTCTGACTTACGCGCGATCATAAACGATCACTCCTTCGCGCTCGATTGCCGCGGCCAGATTGGCATCTAGATGGTCGCTTGAGACGAGGTCAACCTGCCTCCCGGTTTCTTTGCGCACCGCCTCACCAAACGCCGACAACGCGAAAAGACCAAAGCCCTGCTCACGATCGACTTCGAGACGCAAGTCAATATCACTATCGGCATGTGCCTCGCCACGAGCATACGAACCAAAAAGAATCACGCTTTTGATAGCAGGAATCGAGCTGGCTGCCTCGCGGACTGCGGACTCAATCTGGGCAGTATCTAAAATGCCCGCCGAGACGCTTTCGCTCGCAGAGCTTTTACCGAGTGAAGGAACAAACGGCAGCGAACGCTCGCGCAGCATCTGTCTCATAAACATATTGACCGCAACAGATGAAGACATGCCAAGTTCTTCGCACAGCTCGGCAAATGAGTCTTTAATTGACGAGTCCACTCGCACACTCAGCACAGACGCAGCCATGGATACCTCCTGTATGACATTGTCTATATATTATCACACAAACTAGCGCGAGGTGGAAGCGCGGTGTTCGATGTGGCCGGGGACCTCGATGCGTTTGGGCGCCAGCTTTGCGGCCTCGCCCACCGTGGTGGTGACAACGTCGATGCGCTCGGACAGGCGCTCGACCACGCGCTCGGCAATGGTGAGGGTGTCCTGCGCGGCCGTGGTCACGCCACCAAAGAGCACATGGTTCCAGGGGTAGTCGTCAAACGTCGCGATCCTGAGCCCCGCCGGCAGCGAGGGTCCCAGCTGCGCTAGCGCCTCGGTCAGACGCAGGAAAACCAGGCCGTTGACGGCAATGAGGCCGAGCTTTTTGCCGGCATAGTCACGCATGGTCTCGTCCAAGCGACCAACGCCCGTGGCACCGCCATCGGCCAAGGTGACGACCTCGCCGGCAAGGCCGCGTCGCGAAAGCTCGTCGGCAAAGGCCTCGGCGCGCTCACGACGCACGGGGCTGTCGTCGCTTGCCTCGGTGAGCAGGCACAGGCGCTCACAGCCCGCAGCTGCCAAGGCGTCTACCAAGCCGGCGACGAGCTCACGGTTGTTAGATGTCACTAGATCGACACCGCCGTCGGCAACGTCGCGGTCGAGCAGCACAACAGGCAGACGTCCCGCTGCCGCGGCGATCGCCTCGTCATTGCCTCCGCAGGTGTTGACGACCAGGCCGTCCACGCCGGCATCGATAAGCCTGGTGAGCGACTCCGCTTCCTTAGCGGGGTCGTTGCCGCTAATGGCCGTCATGAGCGAGCAGCCGCGCGCGGCGGCGCTGACGGAAAGTCCTTCGAGCATGGCGCTCGAGAACGGGTTGGCGATGTCGGCCAGGATCACGCCGATGAGGTTGGTGCGCGAGCTGCGCAAATTGCGCGCAGCGGCACGCGGGCGATAGCCGGTGCGCTCGATAACCGCCGCGATGCGAGCACGGGTTTCCTCGGTCATTTGCCCGGGGCGGTTGTTGAGATAGCGCGAGACCGTGGCCGGGCTCACGCCCGCCTCGGCGGCAATGTCCTTGATTCTCATCTGCGCCATAGCGCACCCCGTTTCCCATTTGTCGGCGGTCTGAACCATTTTAGGCATTTTTTAAAAATCTCGGTTGCAAAACGCTGTAGGTGAGTATACTACAACTCGAAACGAAACCGATTTCGTAAACCGATTTCGGAGAGCGTTGGCACGCAGGTGCAAAGACGCACCCTACCGTCTTGGCACCTGCGTGCCAACGCCATATCAAAGGTGTACGCACGAGTAAAAGGAGCTGCGCGACCATGGGTAAAACGGTTCTTACCTTCGGCGAGATCATGATGAGACTCTCACCCAAAGACCACCTGCGTATTGAGCAGGCAACCGAGTTTGACGTCCGCTACGGCGGCGCCGAGGCCAACACTGCGCTTTCCCTGGCCTACCAGGGCGACAAGGCCGCTTACGTCTCCGTTGTCCCGGCCAACCGTCTGGGCGAATGCGCCCTGCGTTCGCTGAAGGCCTACGGCGTCGACACCACGCGCGTCGTGCGTCAGGGCGACCGTCTTGGCTCCTATGTGTTTGAGGTCGGCGCCTCGCAGCGCGGTAACGGTTGCGTCTACGACCGCAAGTACTCTGCCATCAACATGGCCAAGCGCGACGTCTTTAACTGGGACGAGATCCTCAAGGGCATCGATGTCTTCTATTTCTCCGGCGTGACCCCCGCCGTCTCCGATGAGATGGCTGCCGCCTGCAAGGATGCCCTCACCGCCTGCCGCGCCAAGGGCATCACGACCGTGTGCGACGTGAACTATCGCGGCAAGATGTGGTCGCCCGAGAAGTCGCAGGCCACCATGAAGGAGCTCCTGCCGCTCGTCGACATCTGCATCGCCAACGACGAGGATGCGCCTGCTGGCCTCGGTATGATCTGCGTCTCTGGCTCCCTTGCCCACGGCATCGAGGAGCGCGACACCTATGTCGAGATGGCCCGTCAGATTTGCGCCGAGTACGGCTGCAAGAAGGTCGCTTCGGTCGTCCGCAACATCTCCTGCGTCGAGCGCTCCATCTGGATGGGCATGCTCTATGACGCCGAGAGCGGCGAGCACTGGTTCTCCCCTGCTCACGATGTGCACGTGCTTGAGGGTGTTGCCGCCGGCGACGCTTTCAACGCCGGCCTGGTCCACGCCCTCATCAACGACTTCGATCCGCAGGCTGCCGTCAACTACGCGATTGCGGCTTCGATCCTCAAGCTCACCATCAAGGGCGACTCCAACTTGGTGACCGCAGACGAGATCGCAGCCGTAGCATCAGCCGCCGACGGTGGCACCCGCGTCGCGCGCTAGTCCGTCTCCATTCCGCGGGCCGCAGCTTTCCAATCCCATACCCCTGCGGCCCGCTCCCTGATTCCTCCGGCCGGGCAAAACCACCAGTCCCATTCCGGTTTTGCCTGGCATTCCCTACATGACTGGTCGAGCAGCCGGTTTTGGAATTGCTTGAACCCCAAGCAGTGCCTCCGATAACCAATCCAAAATCGGCTCCTGACCAGCACATTTGGTAATCACGCGCCCATGCGCGCCACACATCGAAAGGAACATCATGTTCGATCAGTTCTACACCACGCTTGAGTCCCTGGGCATCGTGCCGGTCGTTGTGCTCGACAAGGTCGAGGACGCCGCCCCGCTCGCCCACGCTCTTATGGCAGCTGGCATGAAGTCCGCCGAGGTCACCTTCCGCACCGCCTGCGCCGCCGAGTGCATCGCCGCTATGGCCGAGGCCGAGCCCGAGATGTGCGTTGGCGCCGGCACTGTCCTGACCGTCGAGCAGGTTGAGCAG
>JAXKFZ010000048.1:0-5558 GCA_036550635.1 Collinsella sp.
ACCTCGCCGCAGCCGTCGGCGAACTGCTCGGGCGTGAGGGTGGCCAGGCACCCCACGTCGGCGATAACCACGCTCGGCTGCCAAAAGGCGCCGGCCAAGTTCTTGCCGGCAGCCAGGTCGATGGCGGTCTTGCCGCCCACCGACGAATCCACCATGGCGAGCAGACTCGTGGGGATCTGCACAAACTTGCAGCCGCGCATGTAGGTGGCGGCCACAAAGCCGGCCACGTCGCCCACGACACCGCCGCCGAGTGCAACGATCACGTCGGAGCGTGAAAGCTCGTGCTCGGCCACAAACTCCAAAATGGCAACATAGGTTTCGGCGCGCTTATGGGCCTCGCCGGCCTCGAAGGTGCAGATGCTCACCTCGTAGCCTGATGCCTCCAGACTCTGCTTAACGGGCATCTGGTAGAGCGGGCCCACGTTGGTGTCCGTCACGATGACGGCCTTGGTGCCGCCGGCAGTGGCGCGCACGAGCGGTCCCGCCTGCTCCAGCAAAAACGTGCCAACATACACCTGGTAGGGGCGTGCGGTGTCGATATCGATGGTAATCGCCATAAGCTTCGGTCCTTTCGACCTGGCGTGATAGGTGGTCTAGTGGGAGGCCTCGTCGTCGAGCGCGCGCTTAATGCGGTCGCCCTCGGCAAGAAGATTCTCCAGATAGCGCTGGTCGCGGTTCTTGAGCGCTCGGCTGTAGGCGCCAAGCGACTCGATCAGATGGTCGATCTCGAAGGCGAGCGCGTCAGCGTCGTCGATCATGAGCTCGGACCACATCTGCGGATTGAGGTACGCCACGCGGGTGAGATCGCGGTAGCTGCCGGCCGAAAAGCCGTGGTGGACCTGGGCGGTGGGGCTTTTGACGTAGGCGTTGGATACCACGTGCGCAAGCTGGCTCGTGAAGGCGATGACGCGGTCGTGCTCGGCGGCGCTGGTCACGCTGAACTTGCCAAAGCCCAAGGGACGCACCATCTCGCGCACCTGGCCCAAAAGCTCCAGCTTGAGCGCATCGTCCACCGCGGGCGGCACGAGCACGAGTGGCGCGCCCTGGAACAGGTCGGCGCGGGAACGCGCATAGCCCGAGTACTGCGTGCCCGCCATGGGGTGCGCGCCCACAAAGTAAAAGCCGTGCTCGCGGGCAAGCTCAAAGGCGCGGTCGCACACGATGCCCTTGACGCCCACCGTGTCGATCACCACGGGGCCCATGATGGCCTCGGTGTCGGTGGCGTCGGCGAGTGCTTGGGCATGCGCCTCGAGCCACTCGATGCAGGCCTCGGGGTAGCAAGCCAGGACGATGATGTCGCATTCGCCGAGTGTCTCGTCGTTGAGTTCTCCGGCGACGGTGCCCATACTGGCGGCCGTCATGACGTCGTCATCGGGGTCCCAGGCCAGCACGCGGACGCCCGCCTGCGCATAGCCGCGGGCAAAGCTGCCGCCGATGAGGCCGAGGCCGACGATGCCGGCGCACTTGGGGCCGCCCTGGTTAACGCGCGCGTTTCTCACCGTGCCCATGGGCTACTCCATGGTCTCTTGGCAGACAACCTCGCGGATGGCTCGGATGCGGCGCATGGTGTCGTCGAACTGATCGGGGGTGAGGGCCTGGGCGCCGTCGGACCAGGCTCGGCTCGGCTCGTCGTGGACCTCGATCTCCAGGCCGTTGGCACCGCAGGCGGTCGCGGCGAGCGCCATGGGCTCAACGTAGCGGGTGTAGCCGGTGGCGTGGCTGGGGTCGGCGACAACGGGCAGGTGCGACAGGTGGTGCAGCACCGGCACGGCGTTGAGGTCGAAGGTGTTGCGGGTGCGGGTCTCGAAGGTGCGGATGCCGCGCTCGCACAGGATGACGTTGTCGTTGCCCTCGCTCATGATGTACTCGGCGGCCATAAGCAGCTCATCGATCGTGCCGGACATGCCGCGCTTGAGCAGAATCGGGGTCTTGGTCTTGCCGACCTCCTTGAGCAGGGGGAAGTTCTGGGCGTTACGGGCGCCGATCTGCATGACGTCAATCTTCTTGTCCAAGAAGACCTGCACGTCGCGCGGGTCCATGATCTCGGTGACGATCGGCATGTCGAGCTCGGCAGACGCCTCGCACAGCAGGTCGAGGCCGGCGGGGCCCATGCCCTGGTAGGCGTAGGGGGAGGTGCGGGGCTTGTAAGCACCGCCGCGCAGCATCGTGGCGCCGGCGGCCTTCACGCGACGGGCGATGCGAATGAGGTTCTCGCCCTCGACGGAGCAGGGGCCGGCGATGACCTGGAACTGGTCGCCACCGATCTTGACGCCGTGGCCGCAGTCGATGACGGAGTCCTCGGGGTGGAACTTGCGGTTTGCGCGCTTGAACGGCTCGGAGACCCGCTGCACGCGCTCGACGACGTCCATGGACTCGAGCAGGAACGGGTCGATCTTGGTCGTATCGCCCACCAGCCCGATGATCGTCTCGTTCTCGCCGCGCGAGACGTCGGTCTTCAGGCCTTTTTTTTCAATCCAGCTGACGATATGGCTTACGGCCTCGTCGCTGGCGCTCTGCTTTAGAATTGCAATCATGGTGTGCCTCTCACCTCGATGGATAACTTTTGCAAAAACGGCCCGCATTGCGAGCCGTGTATATATGGTGCATGAGAGTTTATACTATCTGACTCGCTTTTGCCTTCTAAAGTGGGCCGTTGCACCGCGTCTTCCTCGGAATTGCAAAGCTTTTTCTTTTATTTTGATAGCCCGTGGTGCACTTGGGTATAATGCCAAACGTTGGCCCTATTAGCTCAGGGGATTAGAGCGTCTGCCTCCGGAGCAGAAGGCCGTTGGTTCGAATCCAACATGGGGCACCATCGAACGTAAGACCGTCCGAACCTCGCATGGTCCGGGCGGTTTTTCTTATACCGACGCGACGTGATGGGACGTGGTATGGCAGCAACGGATATCGAGCGCGGACTCTCGACCGCCGAGGTCGAGGAGCGCATCGCCGCCGGTAAGATCAACCGCAACATGGAGCTCAAGACCAAGTCGGTCAAAGAGCTCATCATCGAGAACCTCTGCACGTTGTTCAATTTGATCAACGTGATCTTGGCGTTCCTGGTCATTTTGACCGGTTCGTTTAAGAATCTGACGTTCCTGTTCGTGGTGTTCCTCAATACCGCCATTGGCGTCATTCAGTCCATGCGTTCCAAGAAGATGGTCGATAAGCTCACGCTGCTGACCTCCAAGAAGGCCATCGCGGTGCGCGACGGCGTCGAGGTGGAGCTCGACCTGGACCAGATCGTGCTCGACGACATCATTCGTCTGGGGCGCGGCGACCAGATTCCCGCTGACGCCGTGGTGGTTTCGGGCGAGGCGCTCGTGAACGAGAGCTTGCTGACGGGCGAGAGCGACCTTATCAAGAAACAGCCCGGTTCCGAGCTCATGAGCGGCAGCTTTATCGACTCGGGCCTGCTGCGCGCCCGCGTGATTCATGTCGGCGCCGACAACTACGTGGCCAAAATTAATAACGAGGCCAAGTACGTCAAAAAGGTCAATTCCGAGATCATGAACGCGCTTAACGCCATCGTGCGCTTTGCGAGCATCATCATGATCCCGCTCGGTTTGGCGTTGTTTGCCTCGAGTGTGAGCGAGCTGTGGGATGCCGCGGGAACCCCGGGCGATAGCGCGCTTTCGTGGTGCTTCTCCGAGCTGTTGGCTGGTCATGTGCCTTCGTCGGCGCTGCTGTCCACGGTGGGCGCCCTGCTGGGCATGATCCCTCAAGGCCTGGTGCTGCTGACCTCGTCGGTGCTCGCCATCGCCACGGTGCGTCTGGCCCGCCGCAAGGTGCTGGCGCAGCAGCTCTACTGCATCGAGACGCTCGCTCGCGTCGACGTGCTGTGCCTGGACAAGACGGGTACCATTACCTCGGGTCGTATGGAGGTCGAGGGCACCTACCCGCTGCCTGTTGAGGGTGTTGGCTTTGGCGTGGACTCGGACGAGGCGGCTGTTCCCGTCGATACCACAGTGCTCGATTTTGCGCTGGCTAACGTCGCGCGTGCGACTTCGGCCGACGCCAACGAGACCTGCCAGGCGCTACTCAACTATTACGCTGATCGTCCGGTCGAGGTGTCTGAGCCGCTGTCGGTCATTCCGTTCTCGTCCTCCAAAAAGTGGAGCGGCGCGTCGTTTGCGCAGGGCTCCTATGTGATGGGTGCGGCGCAGTTTGTTCTCTCTGATCGTGTGTTTTCGCAGGTTGAGAACCGTGTCGCCGAGCTTGCCGATACCTGCCGCGTGCTCGTGGTGGCGCGCGTGGACGGCTTTACGCCCGATGGGGATATGGTGGGCGAGGCCGAGCCCGTGGGCTTTGTGACCATCCGCGACGAGATTCGTACCTCGGCGGCCGAGACCATTGGCTACTTTAACGAGCAGGGCGTGACCCTCAACGTGATTAGTGGCGACGACCCGCGTACGGTGTCGTCGATCGCGCGCGTGGTGGGCGTGCCAGGGGCGGACGCTTATGTGGACGCCACGACGCTCGATACGCCGGCCAAGCTCGATGCCGCAGTGGACCGCTACCATGTCTTTGGTCGTGTGACCCCGCAGCAGAAGCGCGAGCTCGTGCAGGCGCTCAAGCGCCGCGAGCACACCGTGGCCATGACGGGCGACGGTGTCAACGACGTGCTGGCGCTCAAGGAGGCCGACTGCTCCGTGGCCATGGCGGCCGGCTCCGATGCCGCGCGTAATGTGGCCGAGATCGTACTCGTCGACAACGACTTTGCCTCGATGCCCGCCGTGGTGGCCGAGGGCCGTCGCTCCATCAACAACCTGCAGCGTTCGGCCTCGCTGTTCCTGACCAAGACGCTGTTCTCGATGGGCCTGGCGGCGCTGTGCATCGCGCTGCCGCCGTACCCCTTCGAGCCCATCCAGATGACGCTCATTAACTTCTTCTGCATCGGCGCGCCGGGCTTTGTGTTGGGCCTGGAGCCCAACAATGCTCGCGTGAAGGGCGCGTTTTTGACCAACGTACTCAAGCGTGCACTGCCGGCGTCGATTGCGGTCATTTTGGCTGCGGCGCTCGATATCTTTGTGGCGCGCGTGTTTGGCTTTAGCCAGCTCACGCTGTCTACGATGTGCTTGCTTACGTCGTGCGCGGCGAGCGTCAGCCTGATCTGGCGCATTTCGCAGCCTCTCACGCCCTTACGTGTGGTGCTCTTTGTGTTTGTAGTCGCCGGCATCCTGGTGGGCGTTATCGGATTCCCGGAGCTGCTGTCCATTGCCAACCTGTCGATGGGCCAGATGGTTATCTTGGCTGTCATCGTGATCTTTACCTGCTCGGTGTTCTTTAAGCTCGCCACGATGATGGATTCGCTCAAGCCGCGTCGTCGTCATACCGCAACTGGTTTTGGCCGTGGTGTGCGCGTCCACCTGGGTCGCGGTGGCGGCAAGGTGAGCTCGACGGGTTCGACGGCCGAGCGTTTTGCCAAGCGCGTCGCCGCCGACATGGCGCAGCGCCGCGAAGATCGCACCGCTCGCGAGGCCGAGGCCCGCGCACTCGAGGGCGTGGCCCAGGCCCAGCCCAAGAAAAAGAAGAGTACCGGAGTTAAGCGCTCTCGT
>JAXKFZ010000294.1:0-1880 GCA_036550635.1 Collinsella sp.
ATGTGCATAATAATCAACAAGTCGCGGCGTTACCTCAGCTGGATAGAGGGTCTGACTACGAATCAGAACGTCATAGGTTCGAATCCTATACGCCGCACCATTTGAGATTAAAGCTCCCGGCAACGGGGGCTTTTCTTTTACGTAAGCACTGCATGGATTCGAACCTCGGTCGAGGCGCGGGCGTGAAGCGGACGATTTCTTATCGACTCGTGTAAGATTCCGAGTAGGTATCGCGGCCTATCCGCGACCGCTCCTTCTCTAGACGACCGATCAGGGTGATATTTCGTGGCAGAGCGTCCGACATACAAGCTCAGGTTTCTCGATCCCAAGAAGCGCTTTCCGGCGATGCCCGAGCAGCCTGCGGGACGCTCATATGGCGTGGTCTGGAAACTCTTTGGCGAGGATCAGCATGAATCTTGTTATGTCGTCGAGTTCGTTGGCAAAAGTCATGTGTCGCTTTTGGGCTACGTAAGCGTTTCGGGTGAGGTGTACAAGGTGGACCGCCCCGTCAGCGAGGCTCCGCTGCCCAACGATCCCGACATGGAACTGGTCCTTGACGAGTCGGATTCCAGTATTGGTGAGATTATGGTAAGGAAAGCCAACGGTGCAATGCGCGCGTGTGCGCAAACTGCCGGCTCTCCCGAAGGCCCCATGCGCGAGCAGTCCGACCACGAGACATGGAATTCGACCCGCGCCCTTCCTTACGGTGAGTTCATGGCCTCGATGTTCTTGCGCTACGTGATATTTGCCAACTCCGAAAGCGCTATTGTGAACACGGCGGACGCCGGCGGACTCGACGAGGGTATGCAAAACGTTGTCGACAAGATCAAGCTCGTAAAGTTGCCCGAGCCGGTCGAGGTGTTTTTGGGCTTTAACACGGCACCGCTCCCCGATGCTATCGAGACGCTGCTTTACCGCGTTGACCATGCCGAGAATCCGAGCGGTATCGAGCGCTATGCCGCCGCCCTTATGAGCGAGGTCGACTTGCCCCGTCTGCGCACCATTGCCGCCAAGTCAGAAATGAGCCTAGCGCGCATCGACCGGTCAAAGTTGTTCTATCTCAATTTTGATCGTAGCCTGTTGGACCAGGACGAGATTGACATGCTGCTTGCCATCGAGTGCCGTCTCAACCGCCTCTCCGGCATCCTTGAGCGCATCGGGGCCGGATTGGCCCCTGCGGCATCCTCGCCGAGCCTTGAGGGCTGCGCGCTCTTTGATGCGTGGCATATCGCCAAGACGACCAACGATGTTCCCCGACTGCTCGATACGGCCTCGAGCGATAACCCGTGGGCCAAGCCGGGAACGGTTTCGTGCCAGCCGGGCGGCGAGTGGGACGTGCGCACCCGTTTTGCGCGAATCGTTGAGGCGCTCAACGTGGTCACGCGGCTCGACTATACCTATCGGGCAAACGTTGCCGAGGGGATTATGCTCGTTCGGTTTGGGCAGTCTGTCGTTGATGCCATGCCGCAACGTGAATACGACGCTCAGGATGACGCCTGGCGCGAGCTGGACGAGGACACGCGCGCGATCTGGGCCGCGGAGCACGATGCGCGCGTGGCACTCACGCTTGCGGCAGCGTGTTTTGCCGCGGGCACCTGCATCACGCGCTGCTATGTGCAGATTGCTGCTCCCGACAGTGAGCAGGGCGAGCGCGTTGTCGCAACGTATTTCTTTGGGCGCGCGGCCTATCTGGCCGATTGCGTGCCTGTCGCCAAGGATCTTGAGAGCATGGACATGGACGATATGCCGTGCAAGCGTGTGCTTGAGGCGTATGAGTCGGACGCTCCGGAGACGATTGAGCCTGCGGAGGTTCATGCTCGTCCGCGTGATGACCATCGCACGCTGCCGCCGGCGCTGCGCGATCTGCTGCTTGCCGATAC
>JAXKFZ010000295.1:0-3253 GCA_036550635.1 Collinsella sp.
ACCATGGTCCCGAAGCGGTCAGTAAGTTCGGCCATACGGAACTCCCTTCGTATCGGCACCGCGTGAGAAGCGGTGTTGATTACTAACGAACGAGTCATAGCTTAGACTCGCCGTGTTTCCGCGACATTACCGTTATGTTGCCGTCGCGAAACCAATCAATGAGGTTACCCTATCGAGGCGGCGTTGCCACCCTCAACAGCCAATCAACTGTATAAATAGCAGACCTCTCCCCATGGTTTAAGGGTAGTCAATTTGGGATGGAGCTCTATTAACTGGTATTTCACATAAGATACCAGTCTTTATAGCCCCATCCTAGATTGACCGCCCTGTTATAGGGAATGCCGATAGCAAAGCATTTTCGATTGGTATCCCCAAATAGCGAGTGAAACTCCACCGTGACACAGCGGTGCTGTAGAATCCTTACAACACATCACACTATTACGTATCTAGAGGAGCACGATATGCGCGTCGACGAGGTTTTTAAGCAGGCAGCATCCCAGGGCACCGCACCCGTTTCGTTTGAGATGTTCCCGCCCAAGGGCGAGCTTACCCTCGACACGGCTCGCGAGGTGGCAGGCAATCTGTGCAAGCTTTCGCCGAGCTTTGTCTCGGTCACCTGCTCGGCCGGCGGCTCGGGCAACGGTGCCACCACCGCCCCCATCGCGCATATGATTACGAGCGAATTCGATACACCCTCGGTGGCACACCTTACCTGCGTGGGCCGCTCGCACGCCGATATCGCCGCCAAGATCGACGAGTACCGCACCGCCGGCGTTGAAAACATTCTGGCCCTGCGTGGCGATCTCCCTGCCGGCGCGACCGAGGACGACAAGCCCGCCTCGGACTACGCCTACGCCCGCGACCTCATCCCCGAGCTCGTCGACGCCGGCTTTTGTGTGGGCGCCGCAGCCTACCCCGAGGGCCACATTGCCTGTGAGGACCTCAACCTCTCGGTCGAACACCTCAAGCAAAAGCAGGACGCCGGCGCAAGCTTCTTTGTGACGCAGCTCTTCTTTGATAATGAGTGCTTCTACCACTTCCGCGAGCTTGCCGACAAGGCCGGTATCACCGTGCCCATTACCGCGGGCATCATGCCGTTTATGGGCAAGTCGCAGATCAGCCGCATGGTCTTTATGTGCGGCGCGTCGCTGCCCTCCCCCGTCATCAAGATTCTCGCCAAGTACGAGAACGACCCCGAGAGCCTGCAGGCAGCTGGTGTAGATTATGCAGCCCGCCAGCTTTGCGACCTCAAGGAGCACGGCGCTGACGGCCTGCACCTGTACACTATGAACCGTCCTGCGATCGCCGCGACCATTATGGAGCGCCTGGGGTAATGGAAAAACCGCACATCGATACAATCGCTGTCGAAGTGCCGGCCGACCTTGCGTCGCCGGCGCTCTACCGTATCGATGCTGCGTACCATCCCCGTGTCGACCGTGCCGAGATGCTGCGGTATCTGGGTTACGGCGGCCAGCAGATTGAGCCCGAGCTGTCGCAGCGTATTGAGCTTGTGGTCGAGCGTCTGGAATTGGACATTGAGCCCCGTGGCGTGCGCCGCGTGTTTGCCGTCGATGCCACGGGTGTGGACGAGCAGGGAGAACCTTGCATTCGCCTGGTCGGCACCAACGTTGAGCTGCGCGGTCGCGATATCTATCGACATCTCAAAGACGCCCGCTTTGCCGCACTCATGGCATGCACCCTCGGCATGGACGCCGAGCGTCGCCTGCGCACCACGGGAGCCCAACATCCCCTGGAGGGCGCCGTGCTCGACGCCGCGTGCTCCGCTTACGTGGAAGCCGCCGTTGAGCAAATGGACCAGCAGGTCAAGACGGACGCCGCCGTTCATGGGCTCGCCGGCAACTGGCGCTTTAGTCCCGGCTACGGCGACTGCCCGCTCTCGGCCCAGCGCTCAATCGTCAATGCGCTCAACGCCACGCGGCTCATCGGTCTGACCGTCACACCCACCAGCCTACTCATGCCCACCAAGAGCGTGACCGCGGTGATCGGTCTGTTCGAAGGCGAAGTCCACGACGCCCAGAGCCGCCCCACCTGCAATATCTGCCGCATGCGCGAGCACTGCCGCTTCCGCGCCGCCCACACCACCTGCTATTCCAGCCATTAGGAGCCCTCGATGTTTACTCCGCTTATCACTCATGATTCTGACGGCACTGCATTGGCGGCACCTGTTGATGCCGCACGTCGCAACGGTGCCACGTACAAGACGCGCACGATCGACGATCTGCGCATTAAGGACGATCGCCTGCGTGCGGCCATCGATGGCACGGGACACCTGCTGTTCGACGGCGGCATGGGCACCATGTTGCAGGCCGCTGGCATGAAGGCGGGCGCCCTGCCCGAGCTGCTCAACTTTGAGGAACCCCAGGTCATTACCGACATTCAGCGCCAGTACGTCGAGGCTGGCTGCGACGTGATCACCGCCAACACCTTTGGCGCCAACGCCCACAAGCTCGACGGCGCCGCCACCGTGGCAGACGTCTTTGCCGCCGCTGTCGCCTGCGCCCGCGAGGCCGGCGCCCGCTACGTCGCCGGCGATATCGGCCCCATCGGCGCGCTGCTTCGTCCCTTAGGCACCCTCAGCTTTGACGAGGCCTATGACCTCTTTGCCGAGGAAGTGCGCGCTGGCGTCGATGCGGGCGTGGACCTCTTTATTATCGAGACTATGACCGACCTGGCCGAGATCAAGGCGGCCGTCCTCGCCTGTCGCGAAAACTCCGACCTGCCCGTCTTTGCCACCATGACCTTCGAGGAAGACGGTCGCACCTTCCTGGGCACGAGTCCCGAGGTGGCCGCCATCACGCTCGATGCCATCGGCGCCGACGTTTTGGGCATCAACTGCAGCCAGGGACCGGCCGAGCTCCGGGGGCTCGCCGCACGTATGCTCACCGTTACCGATAAGCCCATTATGGTGCAGGCCAACGCGGGACTCCCCCATGTGGACGACGACGGCAACACCGTCTTTGATATCCAAGCCCCCGAATACGCCGAGGCCGTCGCCGGCATGATCGCCGACGGCGTGAGCGTCGTGGGCGGCTGCTGCGGCACCACGCCGGCGCACATGGCGGCCCTGCGCACGCTTATCGACAACCACACGCCCAGCCCGCGCCGCCGCAAGCCCAGCATGTCGGTCACGAGCGCCCAAACGGTCGTGGACCTTCCCTGCGACGGCCACAAGATCGCCGTCATCGGCGAGCGCATCAACCCCACCGGCAAAAAGCGCCTGCAGCAGGCCCTG
>JAXKFZ010000296.1:0-3350 GCA_036550635.1 Collinsella sp.
AAGCACAAGGATGTGCCGGTGATAATGGTCACCGCGCGCGATGCCGTGATGGACAAGGTGGCCGGGCTCGATGCCGGCGCCGACGATTACCTGACCAAGCCGTTTGCGATTGAGGAGCTGTTCGCACGGATCCGCGTGGCGCTGAAGCGCTCGGAGGCCGTGCGGGCGGCTTCGGGCGTTGGCGGCGCCGGTGCCGGGGTGGGTATGGCGGGCGGCGCGGCCGGGAACGCCGCTGCGATGCCCCCGGTCAGCGGCTCGACCCAGGCATCCGCCTTGCCCTCCCCCGCCGCACTCACCGTGGGATCGGTCGTGCTCGATCCCGACCGCCGCGAAGTCACGGTCGGAGGCTCACCCATCGTGCTCACGGCCCGCGAGTTCGACGTCCTCGCCCTGCTTATGGCGCATGCCGAGACCGTGCTCACGCGCGAGCGCATCGCGCACGAAGCGCTGGGCTACGAATACGTGGGCGACACCAACAACGTCGACGTACACATCGCGCACCTGCGTGCCAAGATCGAGGACGCCGGCAGCGCCCGCATCATCCAGACCGTGCGCGGGGTGGGCTATGTCTGCCGTGCGTAACGCCGAGGCCAAGCGCGTCACCTCCATCGCCCGCGCCATCAACTGGAGCTATATGTGGCGCCGTCTGATGAGCTACATCTGGCTCGATCTGTTGCTGGTAGTGATTGCGGCGGCGATCCTCGTCTATGGATACAACCAGACACTGCCCGACGACACGTTTACCGCAGGATGGATCCCCGGTGCCACCGTTCACGGCATGTCGCTGACGCCCGCGCGCGGCTGGGACCCGACAACGCTCACCTATACCGTCGAGCTTGCGCGCACCACCAAGACCTTCCCCCTCGCGCAGGACCTCGTCGCGCTATGGCCTCTCTACCTTGTCGTTGTGGGTTGGCAGGTCATCAGCGTGCTCAACATGCTCGGCGGCGCCCGCCGCGTGCGCCGCACCATGGCGCCGCTCAACGATCTGGCCCTGCGCGTGGACGAACTCGGTCGCATGCAGCTCTCCGGCGGCAAAATGGAAACACTGGAGCAGGCCATCGCGCGCGCAAGCGTCGACTCGCCGAGCGTCACCACCGGCGACGCCGACCTGGCAAGCATCGAGGTCGCGCTCAACCGCCTGCTGCGCCAGATGCAAGAGGCCAAGCTGCAGCAGATGCGCTTTGTCAACGATGCAAGCCACGAGCTACGCACGCCCATCGCGGTGATTCAGGGCTACGTAAACATGCTCGACCGCTGGGGCAAAGACGATCCGGACGTGCTGGCGGAGTCCATCGCCTCGCTCAAAGCCGAAAGCGAGCACATGCAGGAGCTCGTGGAGCAGCTGCTGCTTTTGGCACGCGGCGATGCCGGGCGCACGGTCCTGCGGCGCGCGCATACCAACCTGGCAGCACTGGTCGGCGAGGTGTGCGAGGAATCGCAGATGATCGATACCGAGCACACGTATCGGCTAGCCTTTGACGCTGCGCTTGCCAGCGACCCGCGCTGCGACGCGCCCGTCGACGTGGCGCTCGTGAAGCAGGCTCTGCGCGTGATCGTGCAAAACGCCGCCAAGTATTCGGACGCGGGCACGACCGTCACATTTGGCATAGCGCCGGATGCGGGCGCGGACAAGATCGACATAAGTGTTGAGGACGAGGGCATCGGCATGAACCAGGAATCCGCAGCTCACGCGTTTGAACGGTTCTACCGCGCCGACAACGCACGCGATGCCGGCACGCAGGGCTCGGGTCTGGGGCTTGCCATTGCCAAGTGGATCGTCGATAGCCATGGCGGTGTCATTGGCGTGACCTCAGTCGAGGGCGTCGGCAGCCGCTTTACGATTCGCCTGCCGCGTTAGGAAGCCCCTCGGCATAAATAAAGGGATAGGGCCACGCAGCCCTATCCCTTTTTGCTAGCTATGACAGCTTGTGCGTTACTCGCGGCACAGGTGCACGGCGAAGCCGGCGAACTCGCGCTTAAAGTACACGAGCTTGGTACCACCGTCGGGTAGCAGCGCGCGCGACTCCTCGTTGACCTCGAGCCCGCGCTCGGCAAACCACTTCTCAGCTGCATCGATGTCGTTAACGGCAAAGCCGATGTGGCCTTTGGTGCCACGACCGTTCTGCTTCATGACCTCGACCAGCGAATCGTTGAAGTACGAAACCGGGGTCTCGATAACAGGCAGGCCCATCATCGTCGAGAACAGCTCCGCGATCTCCAAGGCGTCTGCCGGGTCGGCGGCGTTAATGCCCACATGGGCAACGCGCATGCCAAAGAGCTCGACCGGGTTGACGTTCTGCTCACTCATACAGGCAGTGCCTACTGAGCCATGACGTCGAGAACGGCCTTCTCGGCAGCGACGCGGTTCATGCCGGTCATGAAGGGCACGCCACTCACGTACGGGCAGGTGAGGCCCTCGGGGGCAACGGTGGTGGCGATCAGCAGGTCAGCGCCCTCGTCGCAGTAATCCTTGGCCTCGGAGATGGCGCACTGCACGATCTCGTACTTGTCGGCATAACCGTTGGCGTCGAGCAGAGTAGCGACCTTCTGGGCAACGAGCGTGGAAGTAGCAGCGCCAGCACCGCAAGCCAAAACGATCTTCTTCATAGGTAATGTCTCCCTTCATGGTTTACTTTAGGTAAGTGTACCGCAGCGAGCGATGGCACTCGGCCTCGATGAGCTTTTATGCCAGTTTGCTTACATGCCAGTTTGCTTACGCGCTGCGTATAATACATCTAGTACGTGTTGCCATACCGCTCGCTTTACGAGCGACTAAGGACCCTAATATGCCCGATTCCCGCACACTCTGGACCGCCGTCGTTATCATCTGCATCGCCGTGTCGGTGTTCTTTAGCGTCAAAAAACGCACCACGTTTAAACGCCTGCAGCAGCTCATGGCCGCCAAGCAGTGGGACGAGTTCGATCGTTTGCTCGACGGCAAACTCACCAGCATGCTGTACCCACGCTACAACCGCGACTACCTGCGCCTGAACTCCTATCTGCTGCGCGAGGACCACGAGCGTGCCAGCGAGATGTTCGACCTGCTGCTGGGGCTCAACCTCCCCAAGATGCAGCGCGTCGACCTGGTGATCAAAGCCTTTAACTACTATGTTGGCCAGGAGGACCGCAAAAAGTCCAAAGAGCTGTTGCACGAGATCAAGGGCTTTGAGGGCGGTCAGGCCGAGGCAGTCGCGCACGAATGCCAACTGATGTACGACACGATGATCCTCAAGCGCCACAACGACATTCCCGAGCTGGAGCGCATGCTCGAGGATGTCGGCGACGACCCGGTCAAGCGCTGCCGACTGGAGTACCTGCTGGCCCTGCAGTATCAAAACAAGGGCGAC
>JAXKFZ010000049.1:0-10637 GCA_036550635.1 Collinsella sp.
GATGCCGGGGATGTTACGGAAGACCTGGACATACAGGTCGCCAAAGACGCGCAGCGGCTTGAGCGGCGACACGCGCATCACGGTGACGGCGACGGCCAGCACCATGGCGATGGCAAACGACTCAAGCGTCATGCCCCAGGTCGCGAGCAGCGCGTCGATATAGTTCTGGCCATAGAGCGACCAGAGCTCGGAGAGACTCATGCGGACCTCCCGCCGGTAAGGAAAGGGGCTCCCGTATGTACGGAAGCCCCGACAACTCAGTAAGGAAACAGTTTAGCGCAATAAAGTGTTCCGTACGTTTCCATATGGTTTCGTAGCGGCTGTTGCCCAGCTTGCGGGCTTAGGCGCCGACCTCGGGCAGCTCGGGAACGTTGGTGTCGCCCGTGCGGTCGCCGATGCAGATCTGCCACAGCTCGGTCCAGGTGCCGTCGTCCTCGATCTTCTTAAGGAAGTCGTTGACAAAGGCGACGCCGTCGGAATCGAGCGGCAGGCCGATGCCGTAGGGCTCCTTGTTGCCGAAGGGCTTGCCGGCGATCTTGTATTTGCCGGGCTCGCGGACCAGCGCGCTCTGCTGCATGTTGTTATCGATGACGTAGGCGTCAACACGACCCTGCTGGAGTGCCTGGCGGGCCTCCTCGTCGGTCTTGAACTCCTGCTGGCTGGCCTTGGGGGCGAACTCCTCCAGGATGGCAGGGCCGTTGGAGCCGGACTGGACGGCGACGTTCTTGTCGGCCAGGTCGTCGACGCTCTTGATGTCGTCGTTATCGGCGAGCACCAGGATGGCCTGCTGGGTGTAGTAGTAGGGGCCGGCAAAGGAGACGAGCTTCTTGCGCTCGTCAGTGATGGTGTAGGTGGCAAAGACGGCGTCGACCTGGCCGTTCTGCAGGACGGACTCGCGCGTGTCCGAGGTCACCTGGGTGATCTCGACCTTGTTCTCGCCCAGAATGTAGTTGGACAGGAGCTGTGCGATACCAGCATCGAAGCCGCGGGTCTGGCCGTCTTTCTCGTTGAGGAGGGAGAAGAGCGTGGAGGTCTGAACGCCACCGATCTTAAAGACGCCGGCGTCCTTGACGGCCGTGGCCCAGGTGCTGGCGGCGATGGCGTCGTCATCGGCCTTGGGGCCGTTGTCGACGAGCTTGTCGAATGCCTTAGCGTCGAGCGTGGTGGAAGCCTCGGTATCATTGGAGCTCTTGGAGGAGCCGGCGGCGGAACCCTTGTCGGCCTCGGCGCTGGTGTCGGAGCAGCCGGCAAGACCAAGGCCGGCGACGGTTGCGAAGGTGGCGGCAACGAAGCCGCGGCGGTCGAAAACGACCTGCTGGGAGAGGTTCTTGCTCATGGTAGAACACCTTTCTCAATAAAATCCCTAGCGGTTGAGTAGAGTTATACCCTATCGCGCTCAAATGGGTCAACACGAAATAACTCAGAAACATACTTACCTTATGGGTTATTGCGTCTATCAAAAAGGACAGGCACCTTCGTGGTGGTTCTTGCAGATGTGGTGGCCTGTCTCGCTACTTTGTCTCAATCTGTAACATCTGCAGTCGCTTTTGCCGAGTAGTTGTTACAGATTGAGATTTTCTCTTCAGGGGAATTCGAATGTCTCGATCTGTAACAGTTGGACGAGGATTTGGCCCCTAATTGTTACAGATTGAGATAAACATCAGGGGCTTAAACGGTTCGTCTCGATCTGTAACATCTGGACGTTAATTTGGTCTCTAGGTGTTACAGATCAAGATAGTTGCGTCGCGAAAATAAAAACCTCCGCAGGGGCGTTTGCCGTTGCGGAGGTTTTTCTACTCGTTTAGTAGCCTTACGGCCTCTGCAGCCATGTTCTCGACCGTCATGCCGTTCTGTGCGAGCAGCTCGTTGGGGTCGTAGCGATCGGGGAAGCCCTTGGCGATGCCAAAGGTGCGGGTGCGTAGCGGCGTGCAAGCCAGATAACATGCCACGCGCTCTCCCCAGCCGCCGTCCAAGATGCCGTCCTCGATGGTCACAACAACACGGTGCTCGGCGGCAAGGCTGTCGAGGAATTCGCGGTCGAGCTCGGTCGCGAAGCGCGGGTTGACGAGCGTGGCCTCGATGCCGTACTCGGCAGCCAAGCGGTTTGCCACGCGCTCGCCCAGCTCAAAGAAATCGCCAAGCGCGAGCACGGCCACGTCGCGACCCTGACGCACCACGTTGTAACGAACGGCGCCGTAATCGGCGTCCTCGGCAGGCGCCAAGTCAGGGCGGCTTACCAAGCCAATGCCCGGCACGCGAATCGCCACGGGATGCTCGCGGTGATCGAGCGACCAGCTCAGCATGGACAGATATTCCTCCATGCAGGCCGGCGCCAAGTAGTGCATGTTGGGAAGACCGCCCAGCATGGAAATATCAAAGAACGAGAGGTGCGTCTCGGATGTGGTGCCAAAGATCGACGCGCCAAATACCAGGATGGTTGCGGGGGCGTCGTTGAGGCACAGGTCGTGCCACAGTTCGTCGTAGGCGCGCTGCAAAAACGTGCCGTACACACCAAAGACTGGCTTGGCGCCCGAGCGCGCAAGCGCGGTGGCAAAGGTCACGGCGTGCTCCTCGGCAATGCCCACGTCAATAAACTGCTTGCCTGCCGCGGCGCGAAGCTCGGGTGTAAAGCCCATGATGTAGGGCGTGGCGGCCGTGATGCCCACGACCTGCGGATCGTGCTCGATGGCGGCGCTGAGCGCCTCGCCCGTAATGTCGGCATAGGTGCGCGGCGCAGGCTCGCTCGGATGGCCCGGGCAGAGCTTGCGCCCAGTCGCCATGTCAAACGGACCCACGTGGTGCCAGCGCTCGGGGTCGCTCTGGGCCGGCTCAAAGCCCTTGCCCTTGGCGGTGGAGACGTGCAGCACGATGGGATGATCGATATCGCGCAGTTCCTGCAATGCGTCGACCAGGGCCAACACATCGTTACCGGCGTCCAGATAGCGGTAGTCGAGCCCCACCGCGCGGAAAACGTTGCGCTCACAGGTACCGTTGCTGGCGCGCAGCTCGGCCAGATTGCGATAGAGGCCACCGTGGTTTTCGGCGATGGACTGGTCGTTATCGTTGACGATAATGACCAAGTTGCTGTCGAGCTCGGCGGCATTGTTAAAGCCCTCAAACGCCAGACCGCCCGAAAGCGAGCCGTCGCCAATGATGGTGATGACGTTGTACGCATCGCCCGCCAGGTCACGAGCGTGTGCCAAGCCGCAGCCCAGGCTCACCGATGTGGAGGTGTGGCCCATGGCGAACAGGTCGTGTTCGGACTCGTCGGGATTGGCAAAGCCAGAGGCCTCGCCGTAGCGTGCCGGGTCGATATAAGTGTACGCGCGCCCGGTCAGCGCCTTGTGGGCGTAGGTCTGGTGCGACACGTCAAAGACGATCTTGTCGGTGGGGGAGTTGAACACGCGATGGAGCGCGACCGTGAGCTCAACGACGCCCAGGTTGGGGGCAACGTGTCCGCCGACGGCGGCGGAGCTTTCGAGGATGGCGTGGCGAATCTCGCCGCAGAGCAGCGGAAGCTCGGCGCGATCGAGAGCCTTGACGTCCTCGGGCGTTGTCGTTTGCGTAAGCAGCATCGTTGTTGGTTACTCCATGCGAATCGAGCGCCGGCACTCCCTCGGCCGGCACAATTGCACAAGACAGTCTCGCACATTTTGACGTTTGATATGTGACGGCGGCGCGGTAATTCGACAACTGGTGGGGCAAAACGTTTTGTCCGATGCCATACTGGTAGGTTCCATGATGATTTTATTGATAGTGTGCCGGCAATAGCTCGCCGCCGTGAGCCGCTGGAAGGAGGCCACATGTCAGAAACCGCTCGTGCCGAGAGAATCGCGCGCGAAGTTGACCGTGCCGCCCGCCAGCTGGCCCAAGCGGGGCGTTTGGACCTGACGCGGGAGTTTATCCAGCACGGCGATGTGACGGTGTACGCGCATGTGACCTCGGTGGCACGGGCGAGCCTGTCCTTTGCCGAGCGCTTGGACCGTGTTGGCGTTTCGGTCGATCGTGCCTCGCTGCTGCGTGGGGCCTTGCTGCACGATTACTTTCTCTACGATTGGCATGACCCCGACCCAAGCCATCGGCTGCATGGGTTTCGGCATCCGTTTTTTGCCCTGGCGCGTGCCGAGGAAGATTTTGAGCTAACGCCTCGCGAGCGGAATATTATCACGCGTCATATGTTTCCGCTGGTACCGGTTCCGCCGACGTGTCGTGAGGCCTGGATTGTGTGTATGGCGGATAAGTGGTGCGCGCTGTGCGAGACAGTTGCCGGCCGTCTGCCGCGCAGGGGCTGCACAGATGATTTGAACGAAGGCTCGAGCGAGAAGAGGAGAGGGTAGACGGTGGGAACCGCGATCGACATGGCATTTGACGGCGCGACACTTGCCGCCTGCCCGCTTTCGGCGCTGGTACTCTCGTTTGCCTTCTACGGATTTTGCGGCTGGGCGTGGGAGTCGACGGTTTGCGCCATGCTCAACCACGGGCGCTTTGCCAACAGCGGCTTTTTGCTGGGACCGTGCTGCCCCATCTACGGCGCGGGCGGCATTGCCTGTTGGCTGCTGCTTCGCGGCATCCCGGATGCCTCGAGCCAGTTTGTCGCCGCGGCACTCGTGTGCAGCGTGATCGAATACAGCGTGGGCGTGCTGCTCGAAAAAACGACCGGCGCGCGGTTTTGGGACTATTCTCACTTGCCGTTTAACCTGCATGGACGCATTTGCCTGTACTGGGCCTGCGCGTTTGGCCTGGGTGCGCTGTGCATTTGTCGCTTGGTTGAGCCAGCGCTGCTGGGGTTGCTTGGGCATCTGCCGGTGCTGATCGTGCGACTGGCGGCCTTTGCCGTTGCCGTTGCGATGGCCGTGGATGCGTTGTGCTCGCTGGCGAGCTGGCGACGTCTGTCCGACCAGCTCGAGCGCGTGCGCGCCGACCTTGCCGACCGCATCAACGAATCGCTCGCCGACGCCTCGGATTCCATGCTCGAGCGCATTCCCGATTCGGCAATTGACTCGGTGGCGCAGACGCATATCCGCAGCCGTGCCGTCAACGCGTGGCTGGCAGAGCTGGGCGATGCCGCGCTCGATGCCCTGCGCGAGAAGGCGTCGGTGCCGACGTTTATCTCGGACGGTGCCCGTGGCCTGGCGCTTGCCGCCCGCCGCGTTGCCGATGCCGCACCGAGCATGCCGCGTCCGTCGCTCACTCGGCTCCGTGCCGGCAAACGTGCGAGCCGTCCGGTGCCGAGCGTGTCGCTCAGCCGTCGTGACCTGCGCTTTTTCAATGCCTTCCCGCGCTTGCGCATCAACCGCTACGAAGGCGTCATCCGAGCCACCGACCTCCGCGACCGCGCTCGCGACCTGTTCCGACGCTAGGGGATGAGGCGGCGCGACTCACGCCCAAGCTCTCACGTTTCCCGTTCGTTTCGCGTCCGTTGCCGCGCCGTTTCCAAGATTGCGGCACCGTTTCCATTCGACAACGCAGCGTTTAACAACGCCGTATCTGGTCTACACCAGTTGCCCCTCGGCCGCATCATGAGCGCCGACAACGTTCATGCGACTAAGGGGGAGCGAATGTACGATACGGGATCGACAACGTTTATGCTCATCTGCACCATGCTCGTGTTTTTAATGACACCGGGCCTGGCGTTTTTCTACGGCGGCCTGTCCAGGCGCAAAAATGTTATCAACACCATGCTTATGTGCTTTGGCGTCATTGGCTTGGTGGGCGTGCTGTGGATTGTGGCCGGCTGGTCGCTGGCCTATGGCGGCGATGGTTCCAGCCCATTTATTGGAGGCTTTGACCAGCTGCTGTGCTTGCCGGTGCTCAACCAGGTGCTGCAGGCTGCCGAGGGTACCGCGACGGACGGTGCCGTCTACCCGGAGATTGTCAACATCGCCTTCCAGATGGCATTTGCCATGATTACGGCCGCCATCGTCACGGGCAGCCTTGCCGGGCGCGTTAAATTCGGCGCTATGGCGGCCTTCCTTGGCATTTGGCTGCTCGTGGTCTACGCGCCGCTCGCCCATATGGTCTGGGGCGGCGAGGGCTCCTTTATCGGCGACATCATCGGCGCGCTCGACTTTGCCGGCGGCGACGTGGTGCACATTTCGTCCGGTCTTACGGGCCTGATTCTCTGCTTAATGCTCGGCCGTCGTCGCGGTTTTGGCATGGTGAGCTATCGTCCGCATAACGTGCCGTTTGTAGCACTGGGCGCCGGCCTGCTTTGGTTTGGCTGGTTTGGATTTAACGGCGGCAGCGAGTTTAAGGCCGACGTCGTGGCGGCGCTCGCCATCCTCAACACCGTGACGGCCAGCGCGGCGGGCATGGTCTCGTGGCTTGCCGTCGAGCGCGTGCACACCGGTCGTCCCACGCTGGTGGGCGCCAGCACCGGTCTGGTTGCGGGCCTTGTGGTGGTCACGCCGGGCGCGGGCTTTGTCGAGCCGTGGGCGGCGCTGGTCATGGGCTTGATCGTCTCTCCCGTGTGCTACCTGGCCATCAGCCATCTCAAGACCAAGTTCGGCTACGACGATGCGCTCGACGCGTTTGGCTGCCATGGTATCGGCGGCATCTTGGGCGGCGTGCTCACGGGCCTGTTCTGCGTGCCGGAGCTTTCGTGGACCGGTAAGGGCGGCCTGTTCTACACGGGCGACGTGTCGCTGCTCATCTCGCAGATCCTGGGTATTGTGGTGACGGTCGTTATCGTGCTGGTGCTCGACTTGGTGATCGCCGCGGTGGTCAAGGCGCTGTTCCACGGTAGCCTGCGCGTGGACGAGGCCGACGAGGCGCTGGGCCTGGATGCGAGTCAGCACGGCGAGAGCGCCTATCCCTCCTTCTCGGGACTCGATTAGCAGCTTCCCCAAGCACCGCACCTTGCCGTTCAATCGTCGCTCACGTACTTAAGTACGCTTCGCTCCTCTTTCACGGCAATCTACGGCACTTGGGAAACCTGCTAAGACCAGTCAGTTGAACTTTTTGATCTCTGAGGTTAGTTTGCGGCACTTGGAAAACCCGCGTCTCATGTAAAGGGATACGTTGATTATTGAGAGGAATTCACTATGAAGAAAATTACGGCGATCGTTCGTGCCGAAAAGCTTGAGGTTCTCAAAGACGCGCTGTTTGCTGCCGATGTTCGCGGCATGACGATTAATCAGGTGCAGGGCTGCGGCGCGCAGCATGGCTGGAAGGAATATGTGCGCGGCAACGAACTGCTCGTCAACACGATTCCTAAGGTACAGTTCACCCTCATTTGCGCCGACGAGCATGTTGACGGCATTGTCGACATCATCTGCAACGCCGCTCGCACCGGTGCCGTTGGAGACGGCAAGATTTGGGTCGAACCGGTCGAGGAAGTTATCCGCATCCGTACCGGCGAACACGGCCCCGCCGCGGTGTAGAACCGACCGTTTGCCATCCGCAACGTTAAAATATCGCAGTGAGGCATAAGGCTTGCGTTGCGGATGGGCGGATTATGGGTCGCAATAAATATCCCGAAGAGACGGTCGCGAAGATTCTAGACGCGGCGCTGGAGCTATTCTGCGCACAGGGTTATGAGGGAACGAGCATCCAGGATATCGTTGACCGTCTCGATGGCATGACCAAGGGCGCTATCTATCATCACTTCAAGAGCAAAGAAGAGATTTTCAACGCCGCGTTTGATCGAGCGATGGCTCCGATTGTTGAACGCCGCCGCGCGACGCTCGGTGCTGGCAATATGACGGGCGCCCAAAAGCTCAAGCGGCTTTATGCGTCTGAGTCTGTCGTACCACAAATTGAGCTTTGGGCGCGCATACATCCTGCGGCGGATCCGGTAAAGAGTTCGCGTCTGCTGGCGATGCAGTATCAGAGTTCGTTTGACGAGTCGGCCGATGGATATCTCTTGCCGGTAATCGAGGAAGGCGTCGCCGACGGCTCCATTGCGTGCGAATGCCCGCGCGAAGCAGCAGAGGCCGTATCGTTGCTAGCGAATCTTTGGCTGCTGCCATTGTTCCGTCCGCTCGAGCCCAAGGAGCGAATGGTCGCTCGCGCGCAATGTTTGACGCAGATGGCGGCCGCAGTGGGTCTCGATTTGGGGGAAGAAGTGCTTCAAACAACGTGCCAAATTTGGGACGTTTGGAACCGTGTCGGGTGGTAATATACATACTAACGGTATGTATATTGATGTAAGAGGGTGGCTACGGCCGCCCTTTTCGAGCCGTTAAATACATACCAATAGTATGTATAGGAGGCAAAGCTCTATGGACGGGATGAGAGACTTCGATGCCGTATCAGCATCAAAGACAGCGCTGCCTATAAGACTCGTCGGTCTTCTCGTTGCGCAGCTGTGCGTGTATTCGACGTTGTCGGCGCTGTGCTTTGCGTGCCCGCTTTACTTGCTCGACCGCAGTGGTTCGTCAACGCTATATGGTGCCGTCGCGGCTATAGCGTTTATACCGGGCGTGCTTGCGACTCCGGCTGGCGGAGTATTAGCTGATCGAGAGGGGCATCGCGGCGTTCTAGCAGCTCTCGGTATTGCTTTAATGGTTGCAGCGATGCTATTTGTTCCCATGAAGTGCTCGTTGCCCCTTGCGGCTGTTGTGGCGGTGATGCTGTGCGTCCAATACGCCGTTCAATCTATTCTGAAGCCGATACTTCAAATTGAGACGCTGCACATGGTCGGCAAGGAAAAGGTCGAGCGGGCCACCGCGTTAGTGTCGCAGACGACCATGGCGAGCAATATTCTAGGTCCCGTGGTTGGAACAGCCGTCTACGGATGCTTTGGAATCGACGTCCTTTGCGCGATCGCGGCGGTGGCGTTTGCAATGTCGACGCTGCTGTTTTGGGCCACACTCAAACAAAATGTCCCCTCTGAAATGACGGGGGATAGCTCGACTCGTATGGCATGTCAAAGCGATTTTATGTCAGCGATTCGGTGCCTGCTCCAAAACACCTCGTTGCTCGCCGTGATTTTGCTTGCGGCTGTTTTGAATCTTGCGTTGGTTGGGTTAACGATTGGTGCACCCGTTATTGTTACCAGGCATCTCGGCATGCAATCTTCCTGCATTGGGATTATTGAGGCAGCTATGGGGCTGGGCGGTCTTGCAGGCGGCGGTTTGGTCGGTATTAGGCCGAATCGTTTTTCCTTCAATGACATATGTCGATACGTTGCGATGATCTGTTTTGGAGTCGTGCCGATTACTGTCACGCTGCTGAGCGGCGCTGGCCAAATTGTGTTTGCTGCGCTTGCGGTCGGTTCGGCATGGGTCATGGTGTGGGCGAGTATTGCGTCGGTCGAAATCGTTGCATTCGTTCAGCGGGCGGCGCCGGCGGAACTCTGCGGAAAGGTGCTTTCGGTCGTATATATGGCTCTTTCCTGCGCAACGCCTATTGGCCAATTGACATACGGATTTGCATATGATCGATGGGCGCCGGCGGCTGTGTTCGCAGCTATGCTGGTGGTACTGGTGCTGACGACGGTGCTGTTTTATCGCTTGAAAAGTCGCTCACCACAAACAATGTGACGTTCGCAGTGCAGCGGTTTAACAGAAACGATTGCTGCGGCGTGGAACGCCCATACGAGAACGAGCCTCTCCTTCGTCTACAATATCGTGCAGACGAAGGAAAGGCATGCCCATGATCAAGATGTTTGCGAGCGACTTAGACGGAACGCTGCTCAACGCCCTGCACGAGGCAGATGGGACCATCCGCCATGCCATTTGCGAGCTGACCGAGGCTGGCTTGCATGTGGTTCCCGCGACCGGGCGCTCGACGCTGCCGATTGGTGAGCATGGCTTTACGGGCCTGGCGCTTGACGCCTGCTGCTCCAACGGATCCATCGTGCGCGACAGCCATGGTGAGGTGCTCAAGACCTGGACCATCGACCCACAGATCACCGAGGAGCTGCTCAAGGAGTTTCCGGATATTTGCTTCGACTGCTCCACGCCCGATGGCATGTTCTCGAGCGGCTCGTTCGAGATGCATCAGGCGGGCTTTAAAAAGGACAGTCCTATCAAGCGCATCGTGATGCGCGGCATGCGTGCGCGTGGCGGCTATCACGAGGAGCAGTATTTCGACCAGTCGATCGGCGACATTTTGCGCCACGATGTGTGCAAGATCAACTGCCGCGTGACCTCGCCCGAGCTGGAGCGCGACCTAAAGGCGTATTTGGCCGAGCGCTCGGACCGCGTGGTCAACGCACCGTTCGATCCGGTGATGTTCGAGATCACGGACGTGGCGTGCAACAAGGGCGAGAGCGTGGCCTGGCTGGCGGGCTACTACGGTATTGCCGAGGACGAGGTCGCGGTCTATGGCGATGGCGGCAACGATATCGCCATGCTCAAGCGTTTCCGTCACAGCTACGCGACCAAAAACGCTAGCGATGCAGCTAAAGCCGCCGCGAGCGCAACTATCGGCAGCTGCATGATCCACGCCGTCCCCAAACACATGCTCGCCACCCTGCACAAGCAAAACTCCCGCACCATCATCGAATAATGTGACAAAGGGACAGCCCTTTTGTCACAGGGGTCTGTGTGCTTGGAATACGAACATATATTCGTATATATAACTAGGCTCTGGTAGAATCGGTATCGTTGACGGCAGTTCCATGTGCCGGGCAGCGCCCTCCATCTGATGGGAGGTGATGCCCATGACCGATTTGATTGATTTCGTGAGAC
>JAXKFZ010000050.1:0-6031 GCA_036550635.1 Collinsella sp.
AAACGGCACGCCGGTCGAGATATCGCACACGCCAGATCCGTCCAGGTCGAGCTTTACGACAATGTCGGTCTCGCCCGTCTTGCGGGTTACCTCGGCATAGCGATCCATCTACATCTCCTCCTTCACCAGCACGGCCAACGCAGCCAGCACCTCGTCGTTTTCCTGCGGCGTGCCCACGGTAATGCGCAGACAGTCCGAAAGCCCCGGCGCATAGCTAAAGTCGCGCACCAAAATCGAATACTCGTCGCGTAGGCGCTCGCGCACGCGCGTGGCATGCGGCGTACGCACGAGCACAAAGTTCGCCGCGCTCGGCCATGCCTCCACGGGCAGGCCCTCGGTAGCCATCGCGCGCAGGGCGCACAGCTCGCGCTCGCGCTCGGATGCGACCTGTGCCACCACGGGCGTGTACGCATCGCGGGCACGCACGCAGGCAAGCGCCGCCGCCTGGCTCAGCACGTTGACCGAATAGATCTGGCGAATCGCCGCGAACACGTCGATGACCTCGGACGCCGCGATCACGTAGCCCAGACGCGTACCGGCAGCGCCAAACGCCTTGGACAACGTATGCAGAATCACCAGGTTGGGATGCTCGGCGATAAGCCCCTGCGCCGTGGTGGCCGCGCCAAACAAATCGTCGGCAAACTCAACGTAGGCCTCGTCGACCATTACCATGCCGGGGCACGCATCGCACAGGGCCGCGACAAAGTCGAGCGGCGTCACATCACCCGTGGGATTGTTGGGCGAGGTCACGATTGCCAGGTTGCACTCGGGCGCCGCCGCAAGCACGGCTGTCTGATCGAGCTCAAAGGTCGCAGGGTCGCGCCACACGTCGCGCACCTCGGTCTGGCAGAGCGACGCAAAGAACGCGTACTCGCTAAAGCACGGCGGGCAGTTGAGCAGGGTCCGTCCCGCGCCGCCAAACGCCAACAGGAAGTTATAGAGCAGCTCGTCACCGCCGTTACCCACGCAGACATTCTCGCGCGCCACACCATGCCAAGCGGCAAGCTCGTCGCGCAGATCGTTGGACATGGGATCGGGATAGCGGTTGAGCGGTGTAGCAGCCAGGGCGGCGTCGACCGCCTCGCGCACACCAGCCGGCACGGGATAGGTGTTCTCGTTGGCCGAAAGGTTGATGCGTGTGGGCGTAAAGTTGGGATCGTAAGGCTCAATGCCGGCCAAGTAGGGCTGGACGAGCTCCTTCATACGGGGCGTGAGCTCGGCCATATTAGGCCTCCTTGCCAGTCGCGCCGGCGCCATCCGCGCTTGCAGCCGCCAGGTCAACGCCCTCGGCAACCGTCGCCACGGCGTCGCCCGGCCAGGCAACCTTGGTCAGGTCGGCCGCGGCGAGCGACTCGGCGCTCACGGCATCCTCGCCCTGCTCCAGCACGCGACGACGCAGAGCGACAGAAAGCGCGTGCGCCCACAGGCCCTCGGCCTCGGCCAGACGCTGTGTGGCGGGAGCGTCCGAGAGCAAGCCCTCGGGCGTATAGCAAATGACGCTCGAGCGCTTAACGAACTCTTCGACCGAAAGCGAGTTGGAGAACATGGCCGTGCCGCCGGTCGGCAGCGTGTGGTTGGGGCCGGCAACATAATCGCCGAGCGGCTCGGAACTCCAGGCGCCCACAAAGATGGCGCCGGCGTTGCGGATGCCGCCGAGCAGGCCCATCGCGTCCTTGCAGTGCAGCTCAAGGTGCTCGGGCGCCACGGTGTTCACCGCCTCGACGGCGGCAGCCATATCGGCGGCCACCACGATGGTGCCCTCATTGTCGAGCGAGGCACGCGTGATCTCGGCACGCGGCGACTGCGCGACCAGGATATCGATGCCGGCCTCGACCTCGCGCGCAAACTGCTCATCGCAGGTCACCAGATAGCAGGCTGCCAGCGGATCGTGCTCGGCCTGAGCCATCAGGTCGGCCGCGACCACCATAGGCTTGGCCGTGGCATCGGCCAGCACGCAGACCTCGGAGGGACCGGCGACCATGTCGATACCCACGTCACCCGAGACAATCTGCTTGGCAGCGGCGACAAAGGCGTTGCCCGGGCCGGTGATTTTGTCGACGCGCGGAATGGTCTCGGTACCGTACGCCAGTGCGGCCACGGCCTGGGCGCCGCCCACCATATAGATCTCGTCCACGCCGCCGAGTTTAGCGGCCGCGAGCGTATACGGGCTAATCAGTCCATCCTTTTGCGGCGGGGTCACCATAACCACGCGTTTGACGCCGGCCACCTTGGCGGGAATGGCGTTCATAAGCACGGTGGAAGGGTACTGCGCGCGACCGCCCGGCACATAGATGCCGGCCGCCGCGAGCGGGGTCACCTTAACGCCGAGCATGGTGCCGTCCGCACGCGTGGTAAACCAGCTCTGCTCGACCTCGCGCTGGTGGAACTCGCGAATCTGGCGTGCAGCCTTTTCGAGCGCCGCGACAAAGGCGGGATCAAGGCCTTCGAGCGCGGCATCGATCTGCTCTTGCGGCAAACGGAAGCTCTGCAGTTCAACGCCGTCAAAACGCTGACAGTAGTCGCGCACCGCGGCATCGCCATTGGCGCGCACGTTGGCCACGATATCGCGGGCGGCGTCGACGATGTTTTGCGGCAGCACGCCCTTGCGGTTGAGCTGGTTGGTAACGAGGCGCTCACCGGGAGCAAGCTTGATGGTCTTCATTTCGGTATCCCCTATCGGTCGAGGTTGTGTTCGAAAAACGAGAGGCCGGACGGCGGCGCCAGTCGGCCCGCAGCCCGGACGTTGGGGCGCCCGTGAGTGCTCGCGCTATTGTGCCGAGCCCGCAACGGGCTCAAAATGCTTGCCCTTCACGGCTGCCGCCAAGCGATCTGCCAGATTGCGTACGCGCGGATCCAGACGTGCGGCGCCCGGATTGACAAAGAAGCGGGCCGTGCAGTCCATGATGCGGCCGGTGATGACCAGGTCGTTATCGCGCAGCGTGGCGCCCGTGGCGGTAATATCCACGATGCGATCGGTCATGCCGACGATGGGGCCCAGCTCGATGTTGCCGTGCAGTGAGACGATATCGGCGTTCACGCCGCGCTCGGCATACCAGGCACTCGCGATGCGCGGATACTTGGTGGCCACGCGAAGCGACCCGCGGCGGGCATAGTTGCGCTCGGCCTGGCCGGCGCGCCACGCGGGCTCTGCCTCGATAAACGTGCACAGGCCGTAGCCCAGATCGACCAGCTGCAGCAAGTTGAGGTCTGCCTCGATGAGCGAGTCCCAGCCACAGATGCCGCAATCGGCACCACCACAGCCCACAAAAGCGGGCGCGTCGCTGGGACGCACGATGACAAACTCGATATCGTCGACCGTGCCCTCGCCGGCACGCGTGTCGCGACCGCGCACAATCAGGTGACGGCCGGGGTCGCGCAGCTCAGAGACGTCCAGGCCCGCGGCCTCGAGCACGTCGAGCGTGTCGGCCTTAAGCGAGCCCTTGGGCACGGCGATGCGTAGCGGGCCTTCGGCGCCGCGGCCCACGGCGTGGTCACCATCGGAGGCGGCGTCCTCGGCAGAGGTGCACGCGGCCTCCAGACGCTCGAGCGAAAAGGCGAAGCCCGCCGCCGGCACCTCGATGCCGTCGCCGAACGCGCCGGTAAAGATAGAGTCGTAGCGACCGCCCGAGCCCACCGGATCGGGCAGGCCACCGGCATAGGCCTTAAAGACCAGGCCCGTGTAGTAATCGAAAGAATTCATAATGGAAAAGTCGAAGGACAGCACCTGAGCGTCCTCGGGCGCCAGGCCCTCGACCAGCGCGCGCAGCTCACGCGTGAGCGGCGCGACAATACCGGCAGCCGCCAGCAGCGCATCCACGCGATCGAGCACTTCGGCCCCACCATGCAGGCGCGGCAGTTCGCTGACGGCGGCCTTAACGGCATCGGTCTCGGCGCTTGCCGCCACGCGGGCATCGAGGCCCACAAAGTCGTTGGCGTGCACGCAGCGCAGAGCCTCGGCAGCCAGCTCGCGATCCTCGCACGCCGCGAGCAGCTCCTTAAACGGGCGCACGCTACCTGCGATAATGCGCGCATCGGGCAGCGCCAACTTGCGAACGGCCTCGGCCACCAGCGAGACGATCTCGACATCGCCCGCGGTATCGCCCGCGCCGATGAGCTCAAAACCCAGCTGGGTAAATTGACGCGAACCGCCGGCATTGCGCTGGCATTCGCGAACCACCGGCGCCTCATAGCGCAGGCGCAGCGGCAAGTCGGCCGCGCGCATGCGGGTCGAGACCAAACGCACGATCGGCAACGTATTGTCGGGACGAACCACCAACAAGCGGCCGTCATCGTCAAAAAGCTTAAACGGCGTGTCCGCGATACGGCCGCCCTCCTCGAGCGAGCCCTTGTCCTCGAGCAGCGGCGTCTCAACCGGCAGATAATGATGCTCCCTAAAGCAGCCCTTCACCGTCAGCGCAATCTCCTCGCGCGCCTGAGCCTCCTCGGGCAATATGTCCCGGAATCCCCACGGTGTGGCCGTCATCTGGTGAGCCTCCTCATGCTGTGTTGCATACAGAACAAACGACCGGCATAGCTCCGCCGGTCTTTTGGGTACTTTAGCATACTAGAGTGCTTGCGGGGAGAATCGTCCTCCTCGGCTCATAGCGTATTCATTTGGAAACATAGGGGAAAGCGCGTCCCGCCCGCCAGCCAAAAACTGGGATGCGGTTTCCGGTTGAGGTCCTCAGCGGAAAGTGTGTCCCATTCTGAGCGCCTGTTCTGGGACGTGCTTTCCGCCAGAAGCCTCAAGCGGAAAGCACGTCCCGTTTCTCAAAAAGCGTCAAACGCCAACTCGGCGCCCTGTCCCACTTAGGCGCCAATCGCGCGTCGATACTCCGCCATAACCTGAGCGTCGGCTGCCGCGGGGTCGGCAAAATAGCGCCAGTCATAGGTCTCGGCCGAAACAACTCCGCGATAGCCGCGCGCCACCAGCCTATCCAGGTCGGCGCGCATATCGCGGTCGCCGTCACCCCAGGCAAGATGCGTCGTGCCATCTGCCGCAACATCGACAAAATGCACGTGGGCGACATCATCGCCAAGCAGATCGAAATAATCGTCGATGGTATCCCCCGCCACCGCCATAGCGCCCAAATCCAGACACGCCTTAAGTGCCGGATGATCAACTGCCTCGATCATGCGCTTCGTATCGGCCGCCGAGTTCACGATCATCGACTCAACCGGTTGTAGGGCCTCGAGCACCAGTCGCACGCCGCGCTCTCCCGCATGCTCGGCAATCGCACGCAGCATCGAGGCGCTGCGACCCCACGCGTTCTCGATCGGCTCGTTCAAAAATGCCCAGCCGCTCGAGACCATGACCTGCTCGGCTCCAAGTTCCGCCGCGATATCCACAACGTTCTTAAAGTACGCGAGCGTGCGGGCACGCGCCTCATTCCCGCGCGCCGCGATATTCCACGGCTTGGGGTTGTTCTGTTCGGGACAAAGCCCCACAATCCGAACCCCATACCGCTGTGATAGCTCCCGCACCTGCGCGAGCGAATCGTATCCATGGCAATCGACATACAGATGCATCGCCCCGGTCCAAAGCTCGCAACACGTGTAGCCCGAAGCCGACGCCGAAGAAAAGAACTCCTCAAGGTCAAAATAACGATGGCTGATATTCATGACGGCAAGCTGCGGATAGCTCATAATTACTCTCCAACCCAAGCGAGGCCCCGTTCCATATAGGAGCGGGGCCCAATTACACAAACGTTATTTGCTCTTAGTAGTCGAACTGGTGATAGTAGCGACGGTAGTTGAGGTTGTGCTTGGTGACCGTCTCGTAGTAAGCGGCAAGGCGATCGGTGATCAGCGAGGAGAGGATCCACGGGGAGACGATGACGCGGAACTCGTCGTCAAGGCCGGGGATCGCGAACTCGGCGGTGTCGATGACGTTGACGTCGGTGTCGCCGGTCACGCCGCGGGTCAGGAACGCGCGGACGCGCTCGTCGAGCTTGCGGTTCTCGTCCTCGCCCATGAACAGGAAGACCGGGACGCCGGGCTCCACGAGCTCGAGGGTGCCGTGGAAGAAGTC
>JAXKFZ010000297.1:0-10097 GCA_036550635.1 Collinsella sp.
CGCGGCCTCACTCGGTCACCTGGAACATGGGAGACGGCGGTCGACGAAACTGGAGAGGAGGTATTACGAGCTCCTGTGCGAATTGAAGGGAGCGCTCCCGCAAACTGCCTATTGACAACTTATAGGAGCGTCGGTTTTATTGGCGGAAAATCGGGGGGTGCTCAAGGGTTCCGGAATTTGCCGCATACTTCCGCAAACGACGTCTCGGTGGCACAAAAAATCGCCCTCGGAACCCTGAGATAATGAACAGATGTAGCCGTTCGCCGCAAATTACCGTCCGTTTATAGAACCCACCCCCAGTGTGCAGCCCTCTTACGGTTGAATAAATACACATCTATGGAATTACGTAAGAGAGGACTGTTCCTATGAGCTACAAGACCGTTTGCGTTGCCGGCGGCGGCGTGCTGGGAAGCCAGATTGCCTTTCAGGCTGCCTACTGCGGCTTCGATGTAACGATTTGGCTGCGCAGCGAGGGCAGCATCGGTCGCACCCAGCCCAAGATCGATCATGTGCGCGAGGAGTACATCGCGGCAATCGAGGGTATGGCGGACGGCACGGGCGAGTGGTGCTCCGGTATCGCCGATAGCGGCAAGCCCTTCGACAAAGAGGCGGCACTCGCCGCCGTTGAGCGCGCCTACTCCACACTCAAGCTGGAGCTCGATCTTGCCAAGGCAATGGCCGACGCCGACTTGGTCATCGAGTCTATGGCCGAGGACACCCAGGCAAAAATCGATTTTTACAAGAAGCTCGCCCCGGTCCTTCCGCAAAAGACCGTCGTCGTGACCAACTCCTCCACGTTACTGCCGAGTACCTTTGCCAAGTACACTGGCCGCCCCGAGAAGTACCTGTCGCTGCACTTTGCCAACTCTATCTGGAAGAACAACATGACCGAGGTCATGGCACAGGACCAGACCGACAAGCGCTACTTCGATGAACTGGTCGACTTTGCCAACGACATCCGCATGCTGGCGCTTCCCGTCAACAAGGAAAAGAACGGCTACCTGCTCAATTCCATGCTGGTGCCGTGGCTGCTTTCGGGCCTTGACCTGTATGTCTCGGGCGTGAGTGACCCCAAGAGCATCGACCTCGCATGGACGCGTGGCACCGGCGCGCCCAAAGGTCCGTTTCGCGTGTTCGACACGGTGGGCATCCAGACGGCCTACAACATCGTCATGCAGTATCAGAAGGTGCCGGGCTTGGTGAGCCCACTCCTCAAAAAGATGATGATGCCCTATAACTTTAAGGCCATGGCATCTGTCCTCAAGAAAATGCTCGACGAAGGCAAGCTGGGCGAAAGCTCGGGCGAGGGCTTCTTCAAGTACTAAAAAATGACCTCTCGGGGACGGAGGAAAACGGATCATTTTCGGCCGCCAACATTGAGAAGATGGACCCAGAAATAGAAAGGAGTGGCAATGGGCCGGCTCGGGCTTTGAAGACAAGTTACTGCAGGCCCAGGGCGATTTTTCGCTCAACGCGGGCCAGCACAGCGTGACGTATCTGCCGAGTTCTGATACGGCAACGACCGGTCGCTACCAGGTGCTGTTGTACGACAACAATTTTGGTGCGGCCGAAAGCTATCCCAAGTTCGACTGGGGTCAGCTGGGCGCCGCGGTGGTGACCGACTACAGCAAGGGAACGCATTCGTTTGGGCGCATCTTTACGGTGGACGAGGCCACGTGCGCCTACGGGCTCGAAGACCAGATCGCGGTGCCGTTCTCGGGCTACGTTGGCAGTGTGCAGCGCGTCGGCAATTCGAATAGCATGCTCGTGGCATCGGGCCAGGCCAAGACCTTTGCCGAGTACGATTGCTATGGACTGCCCATTGCCACCTACGAAATGGAAGCCGAGAAGTACATCTACCGCGTGTACAAGTACGAACTATAGCGCTGCGCTTGGCTGTGCCTGTGCCCCGTGGTTGCGCGCGCTCGCGCCGGGCCCACCTCGCGTCCCGCATCACTTCACGTCAAACTCCACGCGATCGAGCTCGGGCACGTTGAGGTCGATGAGCTTGCGGGCGACGTGGCGGTCGTGCGTTCCGAGCGCCTCGCTCGTTGTCACATGGGCGACAGTTTGGCGCTCGACGATGCCCTCCTCGTCGTCTTCGGTGGCCGAGGTCTCGACGGCGACGGTGTAATCCTTAAAGCCCGGCAGCACCGCGGCAAGCTCGCGCGTGGTTTCGGTGACACCGTAGCCGTCCTGCACGCCGGCCTGCGCCGAGCCAATGGAACCCGCCGTCATAACAATGCAGGGGATGGCAAAGATCACCGTACCCACGATGATGCGGCGGCGCACCTTGCGTGACAGCTCATCGACCTCAGCATTTTCTTCGGCAGTTACAATGCCGTCGCCGTTAAGGTCGCGCTTGAGCGGCACGCGCAAAAGAAGCAGCACGGCTTCGGCAGCCAGTGCGATAAAGACCACGTTGATGCCAAACTCGTAAAGCGCCGAGAGAAACAGTGACCCGCTTGCGATGGCGATGCCGTAGCCCGCCGCGCACAGGGGCGGCATCAGCGCGGTCGCCACGGCCACGCCGGCGATGAGCGTGGCGGGTTCCTGGTCGCGTGAGTTGCCCAGGCCGCCTGCAAAGCCGCCGGCGAGCGCGACGGCAAGGTCCCACACAGTCGGTGTCGAATTGTCGATGATGGCGGCCGTGGTGGTGCCAAGGGGCGAGAGCTTAAAGTACAACGTGGACGTGACCAGGCAAAAGGCCATTTGCAGCGCAAGGCTGGCGACAGCTTCGACGGTAATCTCGCGGTCGAGCGTGGCGATGCCGTATGCCATGGCAAGGACCGAGCCCATGAGCGGGCAGATGAGCATGGCGCCTACAATGGCGATATCCGAGTCGATATCGAGGCCGATGCTCGCGATCAGCATGGCGATGATGAGGATGCATAGGTGGGAGCCAGTCAGACGCGCCCCGTTTACAAAACGCTTGCGGATCACGTGATAGGGCGCGCGTCCCTCGCGAATGTTGAACGCGCGCTTGAGGAAGCGGGTGACGTTTTCCATGGCTTCGCTATGAGCAGGGCGGATGCCGTGGCGCCGGTGATGGCGTTCGCGTAGTCGCTTGATCTGTTGTTTGTCGAGTTCCATGTCCACCTCGTTCCAGCGCGGTCCGCGCAACGCGCCCGTTGTCCTAACTCTACACCGTGGCGGGCGGGGTGTCTGTTGGATGAGGAATCCGATAGGGCGGATGACGCGGGAGCAAATGCAAATCACAAGCTCAATTCCATCCCGCGAGAATATGATGCACCAGCTCCTTCAAATGTGACGAAACTGTGAAGCACGAGAGCGTGAATTTCAAAAAATACGCTGGTCGCCAATGTTGCGCAACAGAATTCAAAAATCGACAGCTACCGTTTGATACGTATGGATACATCCGTGTCAAAGGGAGAAAGCCATGGCAAACTACAGTCCACAACACTTTGAGCCTCGGGCTAAGGCCGTCAACGTCAAGGGCGTTGCTAACCGCGCCGTCGCAACCGTTTTGACGGCGGGCCTCATTGCTCAGCCGCTCATGTCGCCGCTGGCGGCAATCGCCGCACCGTCAACCGATAACGGCGATTCTGTTCAGGGGGGGGGTAGTTCTGTAGAGAACAGCGTTGTCGCCGGTAACCAAGCGGTCGCAAAGACGGCTGCCCAGCTGGCCGAGGAATCGGCAAAGCAGCTCAAGGACGCTCAGGCCGCCTACGATGCGGCTCAGAAGAAGGCCGACGCCGCGGGTCAGTCTCAAAAGCAGGCCCAGCAGCAAAAGAATCAGGCCTCGCAGGCTGTGAGCGACAACGAAATCGAGCAGAACGCAGCAGAAGTCGCCGCGCTCCAGGAGAAGATTGACGAGCTCAAAGCCGCCGTCGAAAAGACCGAGCAGCAGCAGAAGAAGCTGGGCGACCTGAACGATCAGCTCGATCAAGCCAACAAGAGTGTCGAGGATAAGACCCAGGCGCTCAAGGACGCCAAGGCAAAGCAGGACGAGTCCAAGAAGGCTCTCGACGATGCACAGGCCAAGCTCGAGGCCATGGGTATGGACGAGTACGAGGCCGCCAAGAAGGCCGTCGAGGACGCGCAGGCCAAGCTCGACGCTGCCAACAAGGCCGTTGCTACCGCGCAGGCTAATCTGGACCAGGCCAAGGCAGCCGAGGCCAGTGCCCAGCAGGAAAAGCAGAATACCGAGGCAGCTTTGACGACTGCCCAGGCCAAGAAGCAGGAGACTGCCGCTGCCCTCGCAGCCGCAACCACCGCGCGCGATAACGCCCAGCAGAAGCTCAACCAGGCGCAGGCCGCACTCGATGCCGCCGTCTCGGGCACGGGCGTCGACCTGAGCGCGCTCGAGGCTGCCAAGAACACTGCCGCCAGCGAGCTCGCGACCACGCAGGCCGCGCTCGATGCCGCGACGACTGCAGACGCCACCGCACAGGCGAACCTGCAGGCTGCGCAGACTACCGTCACCGCCGCGCAGGAGAAGGCCAACGCCGCCAACGCCGCCGTGGCATCTGCCCAGTCTGCATATGATGCGGTAAGCAAGGAGTACAACGCCGCCGTCAGCAAGCGCGACGCCGCGAAGTCGGCATGCGAGCAGGCCCAGCAGACCGAAGCCGACAAGAAGGCGGAGTACGACCGACTCGTCGAGGTCCGTCAGCAGAAGCGCAGCGAGTGGGAGGCGGCCTGCGCCGCTTCGAACGCCGCGGAAAAGGCTTATGTCGCTGCTAATGCCCAGGTTGAGGCTCTTGAGCAGCAGATTGCTGACCTCAAGTCCAACATGACCGTTGACCAGGAAGTCATCAATAAGGGCATGCTCGGCTTTATGGCCTACATCAGCAACAGCAGCGATTTCACCGCCACACAGAAAAAGAACGCCCAGGATGCCGTATCGATGCTGACCGGTGCTGAGGACAAGGCCGACTGGTATGACCAGTACGTCGATCAGGATATGTCTCGCGACACCAATCCGCTCTCCTTGGAGCAGATGCGCAACGCCCTGACATATCTCGACACCCAGAACAACCTCCGCAAGGCGAACGGTCAGTCGGCGCTCAGCGTCAGCCTCCGTATGACTGCGGCAGCCGCCCTTAATACATCATATTCATCGAACATCTGGGGACACTCGAACTGCTACTTCGACAACGGTGAAAACCTTGCTGGCGGAGGCGGCGCATATACCGGCGGCGAGACCGAGGATACCCTCGGCTGGCCCTATACCGGCCTCTATACTCAGGAAAAGAAGATTTTCGACAAGTATGTAGAGCAGTATGGCGACAAACTCGGCAAATATCGATATGAGTCCTATTACATCTACCAGAACTACAACAGCATCTACCACGAGTGCGGGCACTATCTCAACATTATCGATGCCTCTACGAGAGCCATCGGCATCGCGACCGGTAGCGGCAAGAATACCGATTCCGAGGTAACCATCTTCGATTACAGCGATGATGACACGCAGGCTGATTTCACTGTCTCCGAGTTCAAGAAGCTCCTCAACGACTACATCGATTCCGCCTACAATGCGGGCGGCACGCAGGCGCAGAAGGCGCAGCTCAAGGAGCTCCAGGGCAAGCTTGCCGAGGCGCAGAAGAACTTTGGAACTACAAGGGAAGCTTACTTCGCAGCTGTAAACGGGCAGGATGCCGCCCAGGACGCTTTCACCGCAGCCGATGTGAACATGAACACCGCCAAGGGCGAGTACGAGAAGGCTCAGTCCGCTACTGCTGCCGCCAAGTCCGCCTATGACGCTGCCGAAGCCGAGCTTAAGATCATCGACGTCAAGACACCCCAGGCCAAGCTTGATGCCGCTAAGGGCGAGGCGGCAACTGCCCAGGCGGCTCTTGATAAGGCAAATGCCACGCTTGTCGATTGCCAGACGAAGGCATCCGAGGCCGCTGCTCACAAGGCGAAGGCTCGCAGTGCCCGCGATGCCGCCAAGGCAAAGTCCGATCAGGCTAACGCGGCGTATGACAACGCCACGGCTTCGGTTAAGGACCTTACTGCCAAGCGTGACAACGCCAAGGTGGACCTTGCGGACAAGCAGGGCGCCCTTGACAAGGCAAAGAAGGCCGACGATGCCGCCCAGGCAGGTGTAGACAAGGCCAAGGCAGCAGATGCCCAGGCCGCGACCGCTCTTTCGGACGCCAAGCAGGCAGTTGCCGCCAAGACGCAGGCTGTGTCCGACGCGCAGGCCGAGGCCAAGGCTGCCGAGGGTGAGCTGACCCGCGCAAACAAGGCCTTCGAGCGCTTTGCCGGCGCCCAGAAGGCGGTCGACGACGCCAAGGCCGCCTATGACGCTGCCGTCGCCGGTGTCGCCGATGCCCAGAAGCAGCTCGAGGCTGCCAACGAAGCCGTCGTCGATGCGAACTTCGATATCGTCAAGGCCAAGGCCGAGCTTGCCAACGACGAGGCACTCAAGGCCGATCTTGAGGCTGTCGACCACAAGGCATCCCTTGTCGCGGGCACGACGGGCAACGAGAAGCTGGTCAAGCTGAACGCTGCCTACGCTCGCTATAAGGCTGCCGTCGATGCCGCCGCTGGCCTCAAGGCTGCCCTGAGCGATGCCGATGCCAAGCTGTCCGATGCCAACGACGTCTATGCCGCTGCACTGGCCGAGCTCGGAGATGCCAAGGATGCCCTGGCTGCCGCTCAGGCCGAGTACGACAAGTATCATCCCAAGGCCGAGCCGCAGAGCAAGCCGCAGGCCAAGCCTCAGGTTGCGCAGGCTGCTGCAAAGGCCCCCGTTGCCAAGAAACAGGCTGCGCCTGCCGCGCTCGCCCAGACCGGTGATGACTCCGCACTTGCGGGCGAGGTCTTCGTTATCGGCGGTATTACGCTCGTGGCTGCGGGCGTGACGCTGGGCGATCGTCGTCGCAAGCACATGTAGTGATTCGAGCGTCGGCTCTGCAACGAACTTCGGTTCATAGCAGGAACGCTTCGATAGCTTAAGCGATAAGGCCGGCGCGCTGTTAAACGCAGCGCGCCGGCCTTTCTTTGCGTTGGTATCAAAAAGCCCGGTCGGTAGCCTGGAAAGCTACCGACCGGGCAAATCGTAGGCAATATGGTTGCTGTCGAGCAGCTGCTCGACTTAGCCCAGCAGGCTTAAGCCCACGGAGACAAACGCCAGGATAACGCCGACGATGGACTCGCCGCCGAGCAGGCCGCTGGCAACGACCAGACCCTGTTCCTGGAAGGCGGCGTCCTTGGCAGCTCTCTCCTCGTCAGAAAGACCAGCGGTGGCGTCGCGGTGGGCGGACCACTTGTCGTAGGCGAGTTTGACGCAGGAGCCCAAGAAGGCCGTGAGTGACATGTAGAACGGCAGGTACACGCCCAGGCCGATCATCATGGCCGGAATGCCGAACCAGTACATGACGATGCCGGCGATAAAGCCACCTGCGAACCACGGCACGCTCGGGATGCCCGAGACCATGGTGGCGACAACGCTTGCCTGCGCGGCAACAAAGCTCTTGTCGGGGCCAAAGGCGCCCGGGCCATAGGCGGTGACGAGCGCGACCATGACGGCTGCGGCGACCAGGGCGCCCACGATGCCGCCGATGGCTTGGCCGATCCACTGCGCACGCGGGTTGGTGCCCAGCACGGCGCCGGCCTTAAAGTCGTTCATGACGTCGCCCGCAAGGCCGCACGCCACGGCTACGATGCCGGCGATAAAGAACAGCTTGACCTGAGCGATCTGTGCAAAGGCAGCCACGATGAGCATAACGATGAGGCCAAAGATCTCCATGGGGTCGATGCCCGTCTGGCCGCAGCTCTGTGCGCTCATGATGGTGGTGACAAAGGTGAACAGCGTGACGATGACGGCCGGAACGGGGCCAAGGTCGAGCACGATGGCGATGATCACGGCGATGACGGCAGCGCCCAGGCCGATGATGCCGGCGTCGAGCTTAAGGGAGCCCGAGATGAGCGACTGCTCGTCGGTGTCGGTGGAGCTGTCGGCGGCGAGGCCGCGGACGATACCGGCGACCTGCGGCAAGATGTCCTTGAGGACGACGGCAACGCCAAAGCCCATCATGAGGCCCATGCCCAGGGACTTGACGATGCCCTGCGCAGTCACAACGTCGAACAGACCGGCAGCGGTGCCACCCACGATGATGCCAAAGTTGCCCAGCAGCGCGCCGGCAAACCAGAAGGCGACGGGGGCGAAGCCCACGAGGAAGCCGATGGACAGCAGCATGGGCGAGTTGTAGATGGCAAAGGTCACGCCGGGGATATTGAGCGTGCACAGCATACTGGGCACCACGCCCAGGGCGTCGCGCAGCACGCTGTAGATGCCTGCGATGGCCATGGAGCCAAAGAGCTGCTTACCGGTCTTGCCGCCGGCCTCGGTAGCACGTAGGGTCTGAGCTGCGGCGTTGCCGGTGGGGAACTCCAGCGCGGCGTCCACGATAAAGTGACGGTGGATGAGCGCTGTCGCTAGAAGGCCCAAGATGGTGCCGGCGAGTGCCACGATAAACATGTCGAGCCAGCTGATCTGGTCGGCATAGCCCAACATCCAGGCGCCCGGGATGGTAAACGCCAGGCCGCCGGCGACCATGGCGCCCGCAGACATGATGGTGTGGGTGACGTTGGCCTCGTTGAGGCTGGCGTTGCCCATGAGCTTCAGGAAGAACAGCGAAATGACGGCAGCGAAAATGATCGGCCAGGGGAGCGCACCCATCTTGAGGGCGGTATAGGCCGAGCTTGCCGTGATGATCACGCAGCCAAGGACGCCGATGACGACGCCGCGCAGCGTGAGTTGCCCGCGCATCGAAGCGCGGTTCGAGGGATTGCTCATATAAAACTCCTTTGCGTATATCCGCTTCCCCCGGGAGCGCCGTTACGGATACGGCGCGGGAAGTCGGGTTACCAAGGGCCGCCGCGTGAGCTCGCGCGCGACCGCGCACCAGTATAGCCGCAAGCTAGTCATTTTGGGATGACTGGTTTAGGTAGGCGATATACTGCTGGGCAGACGAAAGGAGCGCCGACGATGCTTAATGGGTGCGCATACATATTGACGGTCGACGTGGGTAACACGTTCATTCGCTTTGGTCTGTTTGCCGAGGATTCGGCCGCGGCGCAGGAATGTCCGCTTGCGACGTGCGAGATCACCACGCCGTCGAGCATCACGGCAGACGAGGTGCGCATGCGTCTCGTGCAGGTCATGGCCGCACTGGCGGCCGATGCGGGCATGCCGGGTGCGCTTGTACCCGCCGCGGCCGTGCTGAGCTGTGTGGTCCCGGCGCTCGAGCGCCCGTGGAAGGCAGCGCTTTCCCGTACCTGCACGGGGCGCGTGCTCACCGTGGGGCCGGGTCTCAAGACCGGCATACCCGTGCACTACGATGACCCGGCCGAGATCGGTCCCGACCGCATCGCCGACGCCGTGGCTGCCCGCGCTGTCTACGGCTCGCCGTGCATCGTGATCGACCTGGGCACTACGACCAATATCGAGGTCATCGATGCGCGCGGAACCTTTGTCGGCGGCGTCATCGCGCCGGGTCTGGCACTTGGCGCCCGCTCGCTTTCGGCGGCAGCAGCGCGCCTACCCCAGGTTGAGCCCTCGGCACCCACGCATGTGATCGGTCGCAACACGCGCGAGGCCATGCGCTCGGGCGTGGTCTTGGGCGAGGTGGCCCGTATCGACGGCATGCTCGACATGGTGCTTGCCGAGATGCGCGCGACCAAGGCGGCGGGGGAGGGCAGCGTGCCCATTGTCATCACCGGCGACGATGCCGAGGCGCTCGCGGCGTTGGTCGGCCACAGTCTGACGGTAGACGACGCGCTGACGCTGCGGGGTCTCGCCGAGCTGTACCGCATCAACCAAAAGCTTCGTCGCGCATAAAGGGTTGATTTCCGATCTCAGCCGAACACATTAGGCGGACAGGCCGTTCCCGCAGCTAGCCGAACGCCCCCGAGGCCCCATCCGGGCCCCGGGGGCGCCGTTTTCCCAGTTGAAGGAACGGTGGAGATGTGTTTCGATAGGTCCGGTGGCCATGCTCCGCCCTCCGCCCGGCACCTCTTCCCAGACTCAGCCGGACGGTCGGTCAGTCTATTCCGTTTTGCCTTCAGGCTAGGCCAGCGGGGCATCGCCCCTCTCTGCGCGCGCCCTCTCGATGAGTCCC
>JAXKFZ010000298.1:0-4095 GCA_036550635.1 Collinsella sp.
CTCGCCCTCGTTGACGTTAAAGGAGATGTCCTTGATGGCGTGGATGGCGCCGTACCAGACGTTGATGTTGTAGACGGAAAGCATCGGCTCTGCCATTTAGTTCTCCCCCTTATCCTGCTTGCCCAGATATGCCTCGATAACGGCGTCGTTGTTCTGGATTTCCTCGGCCGTGCCCTTGGCGATGACCTTACCAAAGTTGAGCACGCAGATGCCCTCGCAGATGTTCATGACGAGCGACATGTCGTGCTCGATAAGCATGATGGCGATGCCAAAGGTGTCGCGGATCTTGACGATGTTCTCCATGAGCTCCGCGGTCTCGGACGGGTTCATGCCGGCGGCAGGCTCGTCGAGCAGCAGCAGTTTGGGGTTGGTGGCAAGCGCGCGGACGATCTCCAGACGACGCTGGGCGCCGTAAGGCAGCGAGCCGGCCTGCTCGTTTGCCAGGTGCTCCATATCAAAGATGGACAGCAGCTCCATGGCGCGCTCGTGGGCGGCCTTCTCGTGCTTCCAGTACGTCGGCAGACGCAGCACGCCCTCAAAACCAGAGTAGCGCTCCTGGTTGTGCAGGCCGACCTTAACGTTGTCCTCCACCGTCATGGTGTTGAACAGGCGAATGTTCTGGAACGTACGGGCGATACCCATACGGTTGACCTGATAGACCGACTTGCCCGAGGTGTCCTCGCCGTCGAGCAGGATAGTACCGTGCGTGGGCTGGTACACCTTGGTGAGCAGGTTGAAGACCGTGGTCTTACCGGCACCGTTGGGACCGATCAGACCGGCGATCTCGGTCTTACCGATGGTCAGACTAAAGTCGTCGACTGCCTTAAGGCCGCCAAATTCAATGCCCAAGTGGATGCACTCGAGCGCCGGGCGCTGGCCCAGGTCGCGGTCGGGAACGATGGCGCCAGAAGGATACGGGACCATCTTGCCCTTGTTGAACTCAAACTTACTGGGCATCGGCTGCCACCTCCTTCTTGGAAGCAAAGCGGTCCTTAATGCGTGCGAAGAACGACTTGAGCTGCGGGTTGTTGGTAAAGATCATGACCAGGATCAGCACGATGGCGTAGATGAGCATGCGGTAGTCCGAGAACTGACGGAGCAGCTCGGGAAGCACCGTGAGCAACGCCGCCGCGATGACGGAGCCGCGCATATTGCCCAGACCGCCAAGGACCACGAACACCAGGATGAGGATGGACGTGTTGAAGTCGAACTTGGTGGCGGAGAGCTGCGAGAAGTTACCGCCGAAGAGAGCTCCGGCAGCACCGGCAAGGGCAGCGGAAACCACGAAGGCGATCATGCGGTACTCGGTGACGGAGATGCCTACGGACTCGGCTGCAATCTTGTTATCGCGCACGGCCATAATGGCACGGCCGGTACGGCTGCGAACCAGGTTGAGTACGATCACGAGTGCGACCATGACCAGGATGGCACCGGCGAGGAAGGTCGAGTACGTCGACACGCCCGAGGCGCCCTGGGCGCCCTTGATGATGGCGGTGCCGTCCTCGAGCAGGTGCAGGTCGTCGATCGTGGAGTTGCCCGTGATGTTAAAGATCACGTGCAGACCGCGGGAGTCGACGCCCACAATGAGGCAGGTGACGATCTCTTTGATGATCTCGCCAAAAGCCAGGGTCACGATGGCCAGATAGTCGCCGCTCAGACGCAGGACCGGGATACCGATCAAGAAGCCCAAGATGGCAGCGGCGATAGCGCCGACCACGATGCTGATGATCAGGCGCATCGGATCGGACGGGACGGCGCTCTCCAGCGCGACCGCGGTGACGATGCCCGTGTAGGCACCGACGCTCATAAAGCCCGCGTGGCCCAGCGACAAGTCGCCCGCGATGCCGACGACGAGGTTGAGGGAGATGGCCATGACGATGTAGGCCGTAATGGGAACCAGCTGACCGGCGATCATGCGCGGGATCATGTGGTTAGACTGCATAAAGAACACGATGGCAAATGCCACGATGCACATGGCGTACGTAACAAAGTCGTGACGCGTCTGCTTGTCTTTAAGAAACTTCATAACGCTCACCTACACCTTCTCGGGGACGTACTTGCCCAAGAGGCCGGCAGGCTTGACGAGCAGGACGATGATCAAAACACCAAAGACGATGGAGTTGGCAAGGCTCGTGGAAATGTAAGCCTGCGCCATCGCCTCGATGATGCCGATGAGAATGCCACCGACAAAAGCGCCGGGGATGGAGCCGATGCCACCGAAGACAGCGGCGTCGAAGGCCTTGATGCCAGGCATAGCACCCGTCGTGGGCTGCAGCACCGGCGAGTAGGAGCACAGCAGCACGCCGGCGATGGCGGCAAGGGCAGAGCCGATGGCAAACGTCATCGAAATGGTGCGGTTGACGTTGATGCCCATGAGCTGAGCGGCAGCCTTGTCCTCGGACACGGCGCGCATGGCCTTGCCCATCTTGGTCTTACCTGTAAAGAACATCAGGCCGGCCATGATAACCAGGCAGGCGACGATGGTGACGAGCGAGACGGCGCTTACGTTGAACTTGGCCAAGAACTCCGGCACCTGGAAGGTGACGAGCGAAGTGAAGTTCTTGGGCGTGGCGCCCCACAGAAGCTGCGCGGCATTCTGCAGGAAGTAGGACACGCCGATAGCCGTGATCAGAACGGCCAGCGGGCCTGCTTGGCGCAGCGGCTTATAGGCCAGGCCCTCAATGAGAACACCGAGAACCGTGCAGGCCACGCAAGAGAGAACTACAGATGCCCAGCCCGGGAGGCCGAGATACGACGTGGCGCAGAACGAGACATAGGCACCGACCATGATGACATCGCCGTGAGCGAAGTTCAGCATCTTGGCGATACCGTAGACCATGGTGTAGCCCAACGCGATGATGGCGTAGACGCTGCCCATGGACAGGCCGTTGACCAGGTATTGGATAAAGACCGTCATGTTCCACATCCCCCTTTCGAATAGGTTTCCAGTTAATGTATGAAACAGGGACGTTACACTGTCCCTAGATACCAAGCAAGCAGGGAAGGCCAAAACCTCCCCTGCTTGGGATCAAAACCGCTCTATGTAAGGCGGCTTATTAGGCCTGTACGTACTTGCCGTCGGTGATGACGTACGCCGTGGGCTCCTTCTGGACCTGGCCCTTATCGTTCCAGGTGAGCTTGCCGGTCAGACCGTCAACGGTAATCTTGAGCATAGCCTTGGACAGCTTCTCGGCGGCCTCGGTCGGGTCGGCGTCGACACCAAGACCGGCCTCCTTGACGGCCTCGGCCACCGCGTGCACGCCGTCGTAGGCGTCGGCGGCAAACTGGTCGGGGGTATCGCCGTACTTATCCTTGTAAGCGTTGACGAAGTCGGCGTTCTTCTCGTCGTCAGCGGAGAACGGGGTCATGAGCAGCAGGCCCTCGGCAAGAGAGGTATCGAAGCCCTCAACGCCCAGGATGCCGTCCATGCCGTCGCAGCCCATCATCTTGACGTCGTAGCCCATGTCCTTGGCGTTCTTGAGCAGGACGGACGCCGGCGTGTAGTAGATCGGCGCAAAGATCATGGTGGCGCCGGCCTGCTTGGCCTTGGTCAGCTGGTTGGTAAAGCTCGTGGCGGAGTCGTCCTTAAAGGTCTCCTCGTCAACAATCTCGAGCTTGGATTTAGCGGCCTGAACCTTAAAGGAATCTGCGATGCCCGAAGAATAGGCGTCGCCGGAGTTATAGAACAGCACGAACTTCTCGTCCGCATACTTCTGCGCCAGGAACTTGGCAGCGTTGACGCCCTGGTTGGGATCGGTAAAGCAAACCTGGAAGACGCAATCCTTGCCCTTGGTGACGTCCTCGGAGGACGCGGACGGAGTGATCATGAACGTCTCGGGGTCGTTACCGCACTCGGCGGCAACGGCAACCGACGCACCCGTGGTGGTCGGGCCGACGAGGGCCTGCATGCCCCAGTCGAGCAGGGTGTTAAAGGCGTTGACGGCCTTCTCGCCGTCGGCCTGGTCATCCTCGGCCTTGCTGGCAAGCGGCAGCTCCTTGGTCGAGAAATCCTTGCAGCCAAGCTCGACACCCTGGGTAACGGACTTGCCGTAGGACGCGTTGGCGCCGGTCAGCGGGCCGATGGTGCCGATCTTA
>JAXKFZ010000051.1:0-2098 GCA_036550635.1 Collinsella sp.
CCAAAACTGCAGGAAAAACTTGGCGAAACCGCAGGAAGCGGCGTCTGAAAAGTGTCGATGCTTCGGGGGCTCGTTTTTGCTCGTTCACTTCGCGGAAAAGTATTCACCTTCGATTCGCAAGGGCACTGCGTGAGTCAAAAAAGCGGGCCGCGCCGGGGATTTCCGGCGCGGCCCGCTTAGTATCGTGCTTCGATTCGCAAGGTTGCGGCAGCCAGCGGCCTACTTTGCGTCGTAGGCCTCGGCGTCCCACCAGTCGAGCTGGGCGATGTTGTCACGGATGTGCTGGCAGCTCTTGTGGAAGCCCTCGAGCTCGTGCTCGGACAGGTCCAGCGTATAGACCTCCTCGACGCCCTCGGCACCGATCACGCACGGCAGGGAGGTAAAGATGCCCTCTTCGCCATACTGGCCGGTCATGAGCGTGGAGGCGGAAAGCACGGCGTGCTCGTTGTGCAGCACGGCGGCGCAGACGCGCGCGGCGGAGTTGGCGACGGCGTACTCGGTGCACTGCTTGCCCTGGTAGGTCACATAGCCGCCCTTGCGCGCGAGCTCCTCGACCTCCATGTGGTCAAAGGCGTACTTGTCGGGGTTTTCGGCCTGAAGCTCGTTGAGGCTCTTGCCGGCGATGGTCGCGGCCTTAAAGGCGGCAAGCTGGCTAAAGCCGTGCTCGCCGATCATGTAGGCGTCGATGGACTTGGGGCTCACGCCGACCTTCTTGGAGATCTCGGTGCGCAGGCGGGCGGAGTCCAGGCCGCAGCCCGAGCCGATGATCTTCTTGGGATCGTAGCCGGTCAGGTGCCACAGCTCGGTGCACACGACGTCGCAGGGGTTGGAGATGCTCACGAAGATGCCGTCAAAGCCGGCGTCGACGATGCGTTTGGCAAAGGTGCGGGCGGCGTCGGTGGTAAAGAACAGCTCGCCGTCGCGGTTGCCGGCGGCCAGCGCGACCTTGCCGGCGGCGTTGACGATGACGTCGCAGCAGGCCAGCTCCTCGTAGTGGTCGTAGCAGTTGACGATCTTGGTGTTATACGGGACAAACGAAAGGGAGTCGCGCAGGTCCTGGACCTCGGACGTCACCTTGGCCTCGTTGATATCACACAGGTACAGCTCGTCGGCAATGCCCTGCATAAGCAGGCTGTTGGCGACATGTGCTCCTACGTGGCCCTGGCCGACCACACCGATCTTACGCGTCTGGTACATATATGTATCCTTTCGGCCGAGTTTTTCGCGTCGAACCATTGTAGCGTCCTGCCGTCACTTTGCTAGGCTAAAGCGAAGTAGTTTTTTGGGACATGCTTTAATCTCTACTTTTGGAGCGATTTGGGCCGCTGACGGCATCGCTGGGCGATGTGCTCGCGCGGATGGGGCCGCTCGTTGTACCATAGCTGCAACTGACTCGTAAGGAGCATCCATGCCCATTCGCATCCCCGACGCCCTCCCTGCCGCCGCGCAGCTCGAGAGCGAGAACATCTTTGTCATGACCGAGTACCGCGCGCTGCACCAGGACATCCGCCCGCTGCGCGTGCTCATCCTCAACCTCATGCCCACCAAGATCGCCACCGAGACGCAAATCATGCGCAAGCTCTCCAATACGCCGCTGCAGGTGGAGGTGGACCTGCTGCGCACCAAGACGCACGAGGCCACGCACGTGAGCGCTGGCCATCTGGAGACGTTCTACCGCACGTTCGACGACATCCGCGACATCCACTACGACGGCCTGATTATCACGGGCGCGCCGGTGGAACAGATGCCGTTCGAGGAGGTCGACTACTGGCCCGAACTCTGCCAGATCATGGACTGGTCTACCACGCACGTGCACTCTACGCTGCACATTTGTTGGGGCGCGCAGGCCGGCCTGTACCATCATTACGGTATCCAGAAGCACGACCTGCCGGCAAAGGCGAGCGGCGTGTTCGAGCATTATCTGGTGAAGCCGCAAAGCCCGCTGGTTCGCGGCTTTGACGACCGTTTCTATGCCGTGCATTCGCGCAACACCGATGTGCGCCGCGAGGACGTGGAGGCCGAGCCGCAGCTTGAGGTCGTGGCCGTGTCCGACGAGGTGGGCCTGTACATCGTCAAGTCGACCGACAGCCGTCGCTTC
>JAXKFZ010000299.1:0-3346 GCA_036550635.1 Collinsella sp.
GGCCTGTGGTCTGCCGATTCCGAAATCTATCGCCTGTTCTACAGTTGGCTCTATAACGCCGGCTACTACTTTTTGCCCATTTATCTTGGTTGGGCGGCCGCCCGCCAGCTCGGTTGCTCGGAGCAGCTGGGCATGATGCTGAGCGGCGTATTGATTGCGCCCGATTTGCTTAAGCTCGTCGATGCCGCATCGACGACGGGGGCATCGATGACTTCCGTGTATGGTCTGCTTCCCGCGCCGGTCAACGATTACACGACGACTGTTATTCCGGTTCTCATCTCGGTGCCCGTGCTATGGCGAGTGGAGTGTTTCTTTCAGCGCGTTATTCCTAAGGCCGTGGCGTTTTCGTTCGTTCCGTTTGCGACCATGCTCGTCATGGTTCCGGTTTCGCTGTGCATTACGGCGCCGGCGGGCAGCTATTTGGGCATGCTGTTGGGCCAGCTTATGTTTATGCTTGGCAATTCCGGTGGCATCGTGTCACTGCTCACGCTCATGGGGCTTGCCGCGGGCTGGGAGTTCCTAAAGATCGCGGGCGTCAGCAACGTTGTCCTATCGCTCGCCTATGCGCAGTTTATGAGTGTGGGAACGGATTCGTGCATTCTGATCGCCGCGACGATGGCAACGTTCGCCGTTTGGGGCATGCCTTTTGGCGCGTCGCTCCGCGTTGCGGATAAGGACGAGAAGGCCCTCATGCTGGGCTATTCGATCTCGGGCGTGCTTGGTGGCGTAAGTGAGCCGGCGCTGTACGGTTGCGGCTTTAAATATGGCAGGTGCCTGACGTGCATGGCCATTGGCGGCGCCGTCGGAGGCCTTGTTGCAGCCGTGGGCCACGTTACGGCCTATACCATCGGTATGACGAATGCCCTCATGATCATTGGTTTTGCCACGGGCGGCATCTCGAACCTGCTATGGTGCTGTGCTGCCGGCGGTGTGGCATTTGCGGTGTCTGCGGCGCTGAGCTACTGCTTTGGCGTGGTGCCGGCGAAGGGGCGGGCGGCAGAAGACGGAGCCGATTTGCCCGAAACCTCGAAGAGCGCGGCCGAAGCAAGCGCATAAATCGATCGACAAAGGGACAGTCCTGCATGTCACATTCCAAGGTCGTGGCCCATGTGGGTTGCGGCCTTTTTGTATCTGGGGGACAAAGTGGCTACACTACAATCCGTTTGAGCAATAGATATATAGATAGCATCGTGGGGGCGGATGTAGATGGTTGAGTGGATTGTTAAGCGTGCGCAGGGCGACCGTGCGCGCGTGGGCACGTTGACGGGCGTGGTGTGTATTCTCGCCAATGTGGCACTATGCGCTGCAAAGGGCGCAATTGGCGTGCTGTCGGGATCGGTTTCGATCGTGGCGGATGCCATGGACAACCTGTCCGATGCCAGCTCGAATATCGTGAGCGTGCTGGGCTTTAAGCTGGCGAGCAAGCCGGCCGACCCCGAGCATCCTTACGGCCACGGTCGCTATGAGTATCTCTCGGGTCTGGTCGTGGCGGCGCTCGTGCTGCTGATTGGCGTTGAGCTGGTGAAGTCCTCGGTCGAGCGCGTCATCCACCCCGAACCTGTCGAGTTCTCGCTTGCCCTGGTGGCAGTTCTAGTGCTTTCGATGGTCGTAAAGCTCTGGATGGCGGCCCTCAACCAAAAGCTCGGCGATCGCATTGAGTCCGAGACGCTGCATGCGACCGCGCAGGATTCCAAGAACGATGTCCTTGCTACGGGCGCCGTGCTGGCGTGCGCAATTGTTTCGCAGGTGACGCACATCAATCTTGATGCATGGGTCGGCCTTGCCGTTGGCGCTTATATTGGCTGGAGCGGCTTTGAACTCATCCAGGATACGGTGAGCCCGCTTTTGGGCCAGTCACCCGATCCTAAGCTGGTCAAGCACATTCGAGACAAGATCATGAGCTATCCCGGCGTTTTGGGCGTTCACGATTTGATGGTTCACGACTACGGCCCGGGCAGGAAGTTTGCAAGTGCGCACGCCGAGATGGCGGCCGAAGCCAGCCCGCTGGAAAGCCACGACACGCTCGATAACATCGAGCAGTCGTTTAGGGACGAAGACGGCATGATCGTCACGCTTCACTACGATCCCATCGTGACCGATGACCCCAAGGTGGCGAGCATGCGCTTGCGCATTCACGCCATGGCTCAGGAGATCGATAACCGCCTCTCGATTCATGACCTACGCTGTGTGCCGGGTCCTACGCACACCAACGTGATCTTTGACTGCGTGCGTCCCTCGGATCTGCAGATGAGTGCCGAAGACTTAAAGCACGCGCTGGCACAACGGGTCGAATCGGAATATCCCAAGTCGATTGCCAAGATTACGATCGACGAAGACTACGTAGGCCATACCCACGAGTAAGGCCACGCCGATAAAGCAACTGATGCAGAAGGGGAGAGCATGAAGAAACTGTATCTACTCCGCCACGGTCAGACGGAGTTCAACGTCAAAAAGCTGGTCCAGGGTCGCTGCGATTCACCGCTCACCGACTTAGGCCGTCAGCAAGCCGGGATGGCAGCCGCATGGCTCAAAGCCCACGGCGTCGTCCCCGATAAAGTGGTCTCCTCCCCTTTGGGCCGAGCCATGGCCACGGCAAGCCTCGTCGCAACCGAGCTTCTCGGCGCAGACGCTGACGTTGAGCCCTGCGAAGGCATTATCGAGCGCTGCTACGGCACCTTCGAAGAGGGCCCGCACGACGCGCTACCCACCGACATCTGGGATCCAGGCGAGGACTTAATCCCATTCGGAGGAGAAGGAAGCCAGGCGCTGCAAGAGCGCATGGTAGACACCCTCACCAATATCATGGACGCCGATGGTATCGAAACCCTTCTAGCAGTAAGCCACGGCAGCGCCAGCCGCCAATTCATCAAGGCTGCCGTCCCAGAGGACTTTGAGCTCCCAACAAAACTCCCCAACTGCGCCATCATGATCTTCGATTTCGATGAGGAAAAGTCGGGAGAAGAGGGCGATACGCCTCAATCCAAGTTTACCTTGCGGCAAATCATCGATCCCCAGCAAAGTCATTAGCCTGAGCGAGCAGAGTTAAGCAGACATCAGCGTGTCGTCTCCCGAGCACGGCGAGGGCCGGAGAAATATATTAAGGTCATCGCGAGTTCCGCACGCAAAGGAGAGCACTTAATGTGCTCTCCGTCTTGCGCAGGACTGTAGAGCAGGGACCTTAATATATTTCTCCGGCCCTCGCCGTGCTCGGGAGACGTGCCACGCACTTTACCTGCGTAAACAATGTGAGTGAAATATGAATCTCGATGGATACGCCCGCAGCCGTGTATACTAAACAGCTGTGTGAAACCAGGGGAGTATTCTGGCTGGACAAAATGCCTGCTTA
>JAXKFZ010000300.1:0-3751 GCA_036550635.1 Collinsella sp.
CACGGAGCTCGGCAACGCGGCTCTTTTTGCCCGTGCTGGCGTCGCTGCAGAACTCAACACTCGTGGCGTGAATGCCCGAGAAACCGTTGTTGTCGTTGGCGAGTACTGTTGAGGACTCATTGTTGCTTAGGTACGACCAGGTGCCGCCACCGTAGTCGCTATGCTTGTAGAGATCGCTGTTCGTATCGAAGTTGTTGACGTTTTGCCAGAACTTTGCGGCGCCCCACACACTTCCATAGCCATCGGTGAGTTTGCTGCTGCCGCCAATGTCACCGCGCTCGACGTTCTCGAGCTTGTCGCGCAGAGTGTAGCGATTGCCATGGCTACCGTTAGCTGCCATATAGACCTCGCTGCGCGTGGCAAACGTCGTGGGGGTATCAGTGGAATAGGGGCCAACGGTATCGGCCGGAATGTCCTCGCTCGTGCCCAGACCCAGGGCTTGATAATCCTGCTCGGTCATATCGGTGATTGCGGGCGCGTCTGCCGCCTGGGCAACCTGGGGCGTGGCCGTGAAGCAGGCGACGCTCGTGGCGATCAACGCAGCAAGCGCCGCCGTCCCAACAAGCGGGATTTTCGACAGCCTACGGATACGGGGGTGCGGAACGTACATGAGGGACCTCACTTTACTCGAATGGAGCGGCTCATTCCACGAATAGTACGTCCGATGCCCAGTTCCACGTGTCTCATTTCCGCCAACGGCGTGTCTCATTTTTAAAAGCGGAGGTACTGGGGGAGCATCGTCCAAGCTCAAAGCCCATTTCCGGGATGCATTTTCCGCCGAGACCCTCAACGGGAAACGACGTCCCATTCTGAGTATCAATTCCGGGATGCACTTTCCGGAACAACCCTCAACGGGAAAGTGTGTCCCACTTTGGAAGCTGATTGTGGGACGTAGTTTCCCGTTGGCTCTCTTTGGGAAAGTGCATCCCGTTTCTCGGGCTAATAGTGGGATGCGGTTTCCCGTTGAGCGGCCTTTGAGAAAGCATGTCCCACTCTAGGCTCAAAATCCAGTCCCCACTTTCCGAAACCCCACCCATCGGGAAAGCACGTCCCACTCTGGACGCATCCCGGGGATTGAACTTCAGCTTATGAGGCCTTCCATCGATAAAGGGCCGCCACCCGGGAGGGCATTGCATTTAGAAGATGGACCTACTCCCCCAGAACGGCCTTCTTGGCCGCCATCGCCATGTTGTCCAGGTCTTCCTTGGTGGGATGGTCCTTCGCGGCAACCCAGTTGTCGAGCAGCATCTTAAAGCGGGCGTTGTCGGAATCTTGCTCGAGCATGGCCTCGTAGCGCTGCTTGACCGCGGGGCCCATCTTGCCCTGGCACATCGCCCAGCCCGCAAGCTCGGCATCCCCAGCCAAATTGGAAGTTACGCGGTCGATAATCTGCTGATAATAGCTCTGGTCGGCCCCAAAGCCGCAGGTGCCAAACAGGAAGACACGCTTGCCGTGCAAGGCGGAAAGCAACGCCGCGACCGAAGGCGTGCACGCGCCCTTGTCGCACCAAAAACCGACGAGCACCGTGTCGGCCGCGCAGGCGCCCTGCGCCTCGAGCGCAACCTGATCTGCATCCGCATCGTCGCTCAACGCCGCGGCATGGACAAACTCAACACCCGCAGCCTGCAGAGCGCGCTTGATCGCGCCCGAAACCATCCTGGTATTACCGCTCTTGCTGTTAACCACCAAAGAGCACGTCATAGTCACGTTGCCTCGTATCCCCCAAAACTAAAGCCACTAATGCAATTTATTAGATGAATATCTTAGTACTAACGTGACAGATGTAAACCACCGTCTGTCGATTGATTAATTTGCCCCACGGGCTTGCTCACTGGGCAAACTGGCTGCGATAGAGTTCGGCGTAGAAGCCGCCTGCCGCTAGCAGCTCGTCGTGCGTGCCGCGCTCGATAATCTGGCCGTCGCGCATCACCAGAATGCAGTCGGCGTTGCGGATCGTCGACAGGCGGTGCGCCACCACAAAGCTTGTGCGGCCGGCCATAAGCTCGTCGAACGCCGCCTGCACCTGCAGCTCGGTGCGGGTATCGATGCTCGAGGTCGCCTCGTCCAGCAGCAGAATCGCCGGGTCGGTGAGCATGACGCGCGCGATGCACAGCAGCTGTTTTTGACCCTGGCTAAACGTGCCGCCGTCCTCGCCGATTACCGTATCGTAGCCGCCTGGCAGCTGCACGATAAACTTGTGCGCGTGCGCGCGCTTGGCAGCTTCGACAACCTGCTCGCGCGTGGCGTCGGGACAGCCGTAGGCGATGTTTTCCGCCACCGTGCCCTCGAACAGCCAAGTGTCCTGCAACACCATGCCAAAGGCGCGGCGCAAGCTTGCGCGCGTGTAATCACGCGAGGAACGGCCATCGACCGCAATGCGACCGGCATCGATATCGTAAAAACGCAGCAGCAAATTGATGAGCGTTGTCTTGCCACAGCCCGTAGGACCGACCAGGGCAAAGCGCATGCCGGGCTTAGCCTCGATGCAGATGTCCTGAAGCAGCTTGCGGTCGGGCACGTAGCTAAAGTCCACATGCTCAAGGGCGACCTCGCCCTGCGGTGCGGCAAGTTCCACGGCATCTGGCGCGTCGGGCTCCTGCTCGCGCGCATCGAGCAGCGCAAACATGCGGCGCGCCGAGGCATACGCGGTCTGGATCTGCGTAATGACGTTGGTGACCTCGTTGAACGGCTTGGTGTACTGGTTGGCATAGGACAGGAAGATCTGCACGCCGCCCACCGTAAGCGCCGCGGGCACGCCCGTGATCACGCCCACGCAGCCGATCACAGCGACCACGGCATAGATGATGTTATTGATAAAGCGCGTACCGGGGTTGGAGAGCGAACCCATAAACTGCGCGCGCTCGCCCGCGGTGTAGAGCTCGGCATTGAGGGCATCGAAGCGCTGCTGGGCGTTAGGGCCATAGGCAAAGGCGTCGACAAGCTTTTGCTCGCCTACGTACTCCTCGATATGACCACCGAGCTGCCCTTGAATACGCTGCTGTGCCGTAAAGCTTTTGTTGGAAAGCTTGGCAATAGCACCAGCTGCAAAAATGGAAAGCGGCGTGATGAGTACCACCACGAGCGTCATGGTCAGGTTAATGGAGAGCATAAACGCGAGCGTGCCCACGATGGTGATAACACCGGTGAAGAGCTGCGTAAAGCCCTGCAGCAGACCGTCGCCCACCTGATCGACGTCGTTGACCACGCGGCTCATAAGGTCGCCGTGGGCATGGCTGTCGATAAAGCTGAGCGGCATACGGCTGAGCTTATCGCTCGCCTCCACGCGCATGTCGCGCACCGTTTCGTAGGACAGGCGGTTAACGCAATAGCCCTGTAGCCACTGGAAGGCCGCGGCCCCCACCACGACGAGCGCGAGTTTGGTAACAAGCGGCAGCAGCGCGTCGAAGTCCACCTGCCCGGCGGCGACGATAAGGTCGATGCCCTCGCCGATGAGAATGGGCGTATAGAGTTGCAAGATCACCGAGACGGCGGCACTCACAAACGACGCTACAAACGAAATGCGATGCGGGCGAACATAGCCCAGTAGGCGGCGGGTCACCGCACCCACGGGATAGCGCTCGGGATCGCCGGGCTGGCGCGGACCGTCGCCCAGGTCGTTGAGGTTATCGTTACCGGACACGTTGGCCGTCATCGTGGCGACCGAACCGGAGGAAGTGTACGGATTCATTTAGCAGCCCTCCTTTGCGCAAGTGGATGCCGGGGCAGCCGGGGCGGACGCGGGACTTGGGAC
>JAXKFZ010000301.1:0-3345 GCA_036550635.1 Collinsella sp.
CCTCCTAACGCCGGCGTGTTGGCACCACCAGCGTAGTGGCGGCGGGGAGGCACGGTGGCCATTATTCGGTGACCGGGATTGGTCAAAATAGTTTGACTATTAGCGGCTAAAATCGCCCGGCGCTAACAACACCCTGAACCGACCTCAACACGCCCGAGAAGGACTGTTGGGTGTAAAGGCCCTTATCGATATCGGTGGCATCCGAGGCAATGCCCGGCGTGGCTCCTCGGCAGCGGCGGGTGCCGGCGCGGAAACGGCGCCAAACGAAAGCGCCAGCGTCAGGCCCGCGACAATAGCAGAATGCTTGGGCTGCATAAGATCCTCCCTGCATTGGTGTAGTTAAAGTTCAGTTTGCAAAGATAAAATAAGTATTGCAGCTCGCCTGTTGTTACACAACAACCCCTCGGTAAACGGCAACAACCCTCCGCGAAATCTTAAGGAATTAGACAAACTGGTCGTCGGGCGCCATCAGAAGCTCGCCGTATCGCTCCATCAGCCCGTCCCTCAACTGACAGAAAGCGGGGATATAGACGTTCAAGATGCGCTGAATCAAATCTTGAGCGAGCTTGTTGTCGTAGATATGGACGTTCGTATTGCGGTCTCTGAGCATGTCTAGCCAGGCCGCCTCATCAATAAAGTCGTAGAATCGGTACGACTCCTTCAAGATGGCACGAGGAGACCCCGACGCGGCAAGCGTGGCGCCCTCATACTCGAGCAGACGCTTAAGGAGCTTCCAGCTCAGTTCAAATTGAAGATTGAACTTATTAATCAATCCACTCTGAACAAAATCATTGTTGAGATCCTGATTGGGCGCATCCTCAAGATTCGCCAAGGCGCTAACAAAGTTCTCATATTTTTTCATACAGAATCACACCATCCCTGGCAATCTCATCGAGCAATTGCTGCGATAGGGACTCGTCGAGATTGACGACATCTACATCTAAAAGAGTATCAAGATGTTCCTCGATCAAATATGAGAAACGGCCGAAATCCCGGCAACCTGCTACGGCGATGTCAATATCGCTCTTGGGCAAGTTGTCGCCTCGAGCACGAGAACCAAACAACACGACCTTCTCGGCGTCACATTCCCGAGCAAAAACTTCAATTTGCTTATACACCTTGTCGAGAGATGCCATTTGCAGCCCTACAGCTTAATGTCAAAGTTGATCTCGGGGACGGCGGCCAGGTCGGCCAACGTCACGCCGTCGACGTACTTTTCGATCACGTCATCCAGACCGCGCCAGAACTTGACGGTCGAGCACAAATCGCTACGGGTGCAGCTGTTGTCGATGCCATCGCACGCCACCGGAGCCGTGCTGCCCTCAACGGCACGCAGGATGTCGCCGGCACGCACCTCGGAGGGATCCTTGGCCATCATGTAGCCGCCGCCCTTGCCGCGCACGCTCTTAAGCAGGCCCGCCTTCATAAGCGGACGAACCAGCTGCTCCAGATACTTTTGCGAGATATGCTCGCGGTCGGCAACCTCGCGCAAGGCAATCTTGCCCTCGGCGTCGCCCAGCGCTGCGATATAGATCATCAGTCGGAGGGCATAGCGGCCCTTAGAAGAAATGAGCATACCTACCCTCCCATCGTTGCTGGGACAAAATACCAGGAGTGTTTGTCCCAAATCTTATGCACGCGGGGCAAACAAACCTGATTATTATGTCCCACATCTAAAAAGTCGAGTGGATTAGTCGGGTTTTCCCTTGACTAACGCCGAACCCATAGTAACTTTATTCCGAGAAGATTCCTAGGGTTTAGTACACCTATGAGTACACCATATACAGAGAGGGACAGCATGAGCGCAAATCCGCTGCTTTCCATCGAAGGTCTGACCGCCTCCGTGGACGAGAAGACCATCCTCCACAACGTCAACCTCAACGTCGCCGCCGGCGAGACCCACGTGCTGATGGGACCCAACGGCGCCGGCAAGTCCACCCTCGGCCACCTGGTCATGGGCGACCCCGTCTACACGGTCAACGACGGCCGCATCGTCTTTGACGGCCAGGACATCACCGAGCTCACCACCGACAAACGCTCGCGCGCCGGCCTGTTCCTGAGCTTCCAGGCCCCGGTCGAGATTCCGGGCGTGCCACTGTCGAGCTTTTTGCGCGCCAGCATCGCCGGCCGCCCCGGCCTGGAGATGAAGGGCAAGGAGTTCCGCCGCCGCGTGAAGGAGCTCGCGGCCGAGCTCAACATGGATACCGCCTACCTCAACCGCGAGCTGGGCGTGGGTTTCTCGGGCGGCGAGAAAAAGAAGGTCGAGATGCTCCAGCTTCTGCTGCTGCAGCCCAAGCTCGCCATCCTGGACGAGACTGACTCCGGCCTGGACGTCGACGCCCTTTCCACCGTCAGTCATGGCATGGACGCCTACCGCAAGAGCTGCGACGGCTCCATGCTCATCATCACGCACAACACGCGCATCCTGGAGCACCTGGATGTCGACCGCGTCCACGTTATGGTCAAGGGCCACATCGTGCGCGAGGACGACGCCTCGCTGATCCCCTGGATCGACAAGAACGGCTTTGAGACCTTCGAGCGCGAGGCCGCCGAGCAGCGCGCCCAGGCCGAGGCCGCCGCTGCCGAGCAGCAGGCGTAAAGGGGCGACGCAATGACCAAGAACCGCACCGAGGTCGCGGACATCGACCGCAGCCTCTACGACTTCACCTATGGCGAGGAGGGATTCGAGCGCCTCGACGCCGGCATCACGCCCGACATCGTGCGCGAGATCAGCGCCAAAAAGGACGAGCCGCAGTGGATGCTCGACCTGCGCCTCAAGTCCCTCGAGATCTTCAACCGCTTCCCCGACCCGACGTGGGGCCCCTCCATCGAGGGCCTGGACATGGACAACATCGTCACCTACGTCAAGCCCAACACCGACCAAAAGCACGACTGGGAGTCGGTGCCCGACGACATCAAGAACACCTTTGAGCGCTTGGGCATTCCCGAGGCCGAACGCAGCTACCTGGCGGGCGTCGGCGCACAGTACGACTCCGAGCTCGTCTACCACAATATGCAGGACACGGCGTCCAAGATGGGCATCGTCTACTCCGGCATCGAGGAGGCCCTGCACGATCCGCAGTGGGAGCCGCTCATCCACGAGAAGTTTATGACGCTCATCCCGCCCACCGACCACAAGTTTGCAGCCCTGCACGGTGCCGTGTGGTCGGGCGGCTCGTTTGTCTACGTGCCCAAGGGCACCAAGCTCGATTTTCCGCTGCAGAGCTACTTCCGCCTCAACGCCAAGGGCGCCGGCCAGTTTGAGCACACGCTCATCATCGTCGAGGACGATGCCGACCTACACTTTATTGAGGGCTGCTCCGCGCCCAAGTACAACGTGGCCAA
>JAXKFZ010000302.1:0-3188 GCA_036550635.1 Collinsella sp.
GAGACGAAAAGCCCCTTCATCAAATTGCCCGGACGCCGCAAGCACCACCTCACAAGCGGTATCACCGAGCGAGTCGGAGATAACGATAACGGTGGGACGAGCGGTGACCGGGCAATCCATGCGGGGCTCCTTTTGCGCTTATGCGCAGGCTGGCTTACTTTTTGCGAGCAAGCTCACCGATGTTTGCGATGCCGGAGAAAACGGCCTCGAAGCGGTTGAGCAGCTTAAGGCGATTATCGCGAAGCTGCTCGTCCTTGTCCATGACCATGACCTCGTCGAAGAAGCGGTCGATGGGGGCGCGCAGGGCGGCAAGGGCGGCAAATGCGGCCGGGTAATCCTCGGCAGCAAGGGCGGCGTCGACAGCGGTCTGAGCAGCCTCGGAGGCATCGGCAAGCGCGAGCTCGACCTCGCCCATCAGGGCGCGGTCGTACTCCGCGCCCAGCTCGGGCTTGGAGATGTGCGCGGCGCGGGCATAGGCGGTCGCCAGGTTATCGAACGTCTCAGCGTCGTTCTTGCGGGCCTCGTCGAGGACGGCGCAGCGGGCGAAGAAGACGGACGGGGCGATGATGTGCACCGCGGAGACGGCGGCAACGGTATCGGCCGGGATCTTTTCGTCGCGGGCCATGCTCACCAGGCGGCCATGGAAGAAGTCGCGAACCTGCTGGGCGACCTCGGCGGCGTCGAACTCAATGCCCTGCTCACTGTAGAGCTCAAGGGCGAAGTCGATGAGCGACGTGGGATCGATCGGCAGACGGTCGCGCAGGATGTTGATGATGCCGATAGCGGCACGACGCAGCGCATAGGGGTCGGAGGAGCCGGTCGGGGGCTCGCCGATGGCAAAGATACCGGCAATGGTATCGAGCTTGTCGGCACAGGCCACGATGCAGCCAGCGGTGCCCTCGGGCAGCTCGTCACCGGCAAAGCGGGGACGATAGTGATCGCGAATGGCGTGGGCGACCTCGTCGTTCTCCCCCATCGCGGTCGCGTAATAACCGCCCATCACGCCCTGCTGGCTCGTGAACTCGACGACGGCGTTAGACACCAGGTCGGCCTTGCACAGGTGCGCGGCGCGAGCAGCGTCGGCGGCAAGATGGGCGCCCAGATGAGCCTCGCGGGCAATAGCGAGCGCGAGCTGCTCGATGCGCTCGGACTTGGCGAGCACGCTACCGAGCTTCTCCTGGAAGGCAACCTTGGCCAAACGCTCACGGAACTCGTCGAGGGAGATCTTCAGGTCCTCCTCGTAGAAGAACTTTGCGTCGTCCAGACGGGCGCGCACGACGCGCTCGTTGCCGTCGATCACGCGCTCGGCGTTCTCGGGCTTGCTGTTGGAGACGACCACGAATTCACGCGTGAGCTTGCCCTCGCCGTCATAGATCGGGAAGTAGCGCTGATTGGTGAGCATGGACTCGCAGATGATCTCGTGCGGGACCTTAAGGAACTCCTCATCGAAGGTACCGACGAGCACCGTCGGCCACTCGCAGAGGTTAATGACCTCCTCAAAGACCTTCTTGGGCGTATCGACATGGCAGCCGGGACGGGCAGCCTCGACCTCGGCGATACCGGCGAGGATGGCCTCACGACGACGCTCGGCAGAAAGCACGCCGGCATCCTCGAGCACCTGCTCGTAGACGGCGGGGCTGGCAACCACATGGTCGCCAGGGCCAAGTACGCGATGACCGCGCGTGGTGTTGCCACTCGTCACGTCGGCAAACGACACGGGCACAACATCCTCGCCCAAAAGGCAGCAGATCCAGCGGACAGGACGCACGAACGTCGCGTGCTCGTGGCCCCAGCGCTGGGAGCGATAGTTGGGCCACTGCAGGCCGGCAATAGTCTTCTCGCACAGAGCGGTCAGAATCGGCGTAGCCGGTGCGGAGGGAATGTTCTTCTCGGCGAACACATACTCGCGACCGTCGGTGTCCTCGCGACGGACCAGATCCTCGGCAGCCACACCGCACTTGCGGGCAAAGCCCTGGGCGGCCTTAGTGGCGTTGCCGTCGGCATCAAAAGCAATGTTTGCCGCGGGACCGCGCTTGACCTCGTGAACCTCATCGGTCGCGGTGGCGACATTAGCCACGAGCGCGGCAAGACGACGCGGGCTCGAGATCACGCGGACCTCGCCGTGAGCCAGACCGGCCTCGTCGAGACCCTTGGCGATCATGGTGCCAAGCTGCTTGACGGCATTGTTCAGCGGTGCGGAGGGCATTTCCTCCGTACCGATCTCAAACAGGAAATCCTTAGCGTCTGCCATGGCTTACGCCACCTCGCCTTCCTGGTCGGCATTCTCGTTGACTCCGGCGACCTCGGCCATGTAGGCCTCGCAGCACGCCTTGGCGACGGCGCGGACGCGCAGGATGTAGTTGGCACGCTCGACCGCGGACAGGGCGCCGCGGGCATCGAGCAGGTTGAAAGCGTGGCTGCACTTCATGACGCAGTCATATGCCGGCAGCGGCAGCTTGCGCTCCAGGCAGGAATGGCACTCGGCCTCGTAGTCATCAAACTTCTGACGCATCATCTCGACGTTTGCGACCTCAAAGTTATAGGCACTGAACTCGCGCTCGTTCTCGAGAAACACGTCGCCATAGGTCATGGGCGTGCCGTCGGGCAGGTAGCTCCACACCAAGTCGTAGACCGAGTTAACGCCCTGCGCATACATGGCAATGCGCTCTAGGCCATAGGTGATCTCGACGGGCACGGGGTCGACCTCGATACCGCCCACCTGCTGGAAGTACGTAAACTGCGTGACCTCCATGCCGTTGAGCCAGACCTCCCAGCCAAGGCCCCAGGCGCCCAGGGTCGGGCTCTCCCAGTCGTCCTCGACAAAGCGGACGTCATGGTCGTTGGGATCCAGGCCAATGGCGGCCAGCGAACCCAGGTAGAGCTCCTGGGCGTTGACCGGTGAGGGCTTGATGAGCACCTGGAACTGATAGTAGTGCTGCATGCGGTTAGGGTTCTCGCCGTAGCGGCCGTCGGCGGGACGGCGGCAGGGTTGAGCATAGCAGGTGCGCCACTCGGCGGGACCGAGCGAGCGCAGCGTGGTCGCGGTATGGAAGGTACCGGCACCGACCTCGGAGTCATAGGGCTGCATAATGACGCAGCCCTGCTCGCCCCAGTACTGCTGGAGGCGCAGGATGATGTCTTGGAAGGAAAGCGATGAAGCGTTCATGCCTCTAATATCCCCTCGTCGA
>JAXKFZ010000052.1:0-1738 GCA_036550635.1 Collinsella sp.
ATCCAGATGTTGGCGATCGGGGCAAAGACAAACGGGACAAAGAAGACGGGGTTGAGCACGATGGGCGCGGCGAACAGCAGCGGCTCGTTGACGGCAAAGCAGACGGGGACGATGGCGGCCTTACCGACGGCGCGCATCTCCTGAGACTTGGCCAGGAAGCAGAACATAAAGACCAGGACGAGCGTGGCGCCGGTGCCGCCCATGCAGACGACGAAGTACTGGGCACCCTGGGTCAGGACAGCAGAAGCGTGCTGACCAGCCTGGAACGCAGCCAGGTTGTCGGTCATGTTGGCAACGAGGGCGGCGGCGATGGCGGGCTCGACGATTGAGGGGCCGTGGACGCCCACGAACCAGAACAGGCTCATGGCGCCGTAGATCACAGCGAGGCCGATGTAGCCATCGGCAGCGGTGAACAGGGGCTGGAACACCTGGATGACGCCTTGGGCAAAGCAGAAGCCAAAAGCAGCGCGGAAGACGATGTCAAAGACCCAAAAGACGGTGATGCAGACGGAGAAGGGGATGATGTCCTTGAAGGTCTGCGAGATGTTGGGCGGAACCTGCTCGGGCATCTTGACGGTGATGTTGCGCTTAATGAAGAACTTGTAGATGATGCCGGTCACAAACGCAGCGATAAAGGCGGTCAGCAGGCCTTTGGAACCAAGGTAGGTGGTGTTGAAGCCGCTGGCAGCGTCCGTGGCGATCGTGTCGCTCGAAAGGAGCAAGAAGCCGATGATGGCCGCGCACATGCACGAGATGAAGTTGATCTGGTTGTTCTTGGGCAGATCGCGGTTCTGAGCGTCGGCGAAGTGCTTGGCCGTGGTGGCGGCACAGGCGATGGCCAGGATGCCCATGGAGTAGTTGTAGCACTTCCACAGGGCGTTGTTGATGTCATCGGGCCAGTAGAAACCCCAGATATTGGGAACCGAGGCTACCAGGCAGAAGATGGACGAGAAGATGATGATGGGGATGACGGAGATAAAACCGTCGCGGATCGCCTTGAGGTACTTGTTGCGGGCGATCGCGTTGAAAAAGGGCTGCCCCTTTTCGATGATGGCGATGAGTTGCTCCATGCAAAGCTCCTAAGAGTCGGTGGGTTGGCAACGATGGTAGCTTTTGACGTTTGGTTGCCAAAATGTTGACGTTGCCATTTTGCGACACAAAATAAGACGCGAACCGGTGGTTCCTGTGCCTGCGAACCGTCGATTCCTTACGCGTAAACGTTTGAGCCGCCCGGTGGCTCTGTGTTTGCACAATGGCAACGTTAACATTTGGGCACCAAAAGCCGTTCGGGGAAGCAAAAATGTCGGTGAACGGTAGGTTTTGGGTGGTGAGCGTATGGTGGGGGAGGCGTTGGATATACTTGAAGGCGTTTCATTTGAATGCGCAGGGTGCCACCAATGGCATCGTTGACATAGAAAGATCAATCTATGGCCGCTGTTAAAAAATCGGTATCCGTCAAAGACGTGGCGCGTCTCGCGGGCGTCTCGGAGCAGACGGTCTCGCGCACCGTGCACGATTCGCCCAGCGTGCGCCCCGAGACCAAGGAACGCGTGCGTGCCGCCATGCGCGAGCTGGGGTATCGCCCCAATTTTGCCGGTCGATCGCTGCGCCGTGGCAGGTTTAAGACCGTCGGCGTCGCCATGTTCAACATTACCGGTACCGGCAACCTCGACCGTATGGAGGGCTTTGCCGCCGCGGCCGACAAACATGGCTATGCCATCACCCTCACTAAAGTAGA
>JAXKFZ010000303.1:0-3814 GCA_036550635.1 Collinsella sp.
CTCTTCACAGTTTTGATGGTGGACCTGACAAGATTCGAACTTGTGACCTCCCGGTTATCAGCCGGACGCTCTAACCAACTGAGCTACAGGTCCATCATGGTGGAGGTTAGGGGGATCGAACCCCTGACCTCAGGCTTGCAAAGCCCGCGCTCTCCCAGCTGAGCTAAACCCCCACGGAGACAGTAATAAACACCCCAGCGGCGACTCGGCTCTCGCTGGGGTGTTTATTGCGAAAGAAAGTGGTGGACCTGACAAGATTCGAACTTGTGACCTCCCGGTTATCAGCCGGACGCTCTAACCAACTGAGCTACAGGTCCATCGCGCAAGGGATATATTAGACGAGTCGTTACGCGCGCGTCAACAACTTTTTTGAAAATCTTTGAGGGGCGTCGGCCCCGGCTGCCCGTCGGCATGCGAAGTCGCCTGCTCGGACAGTCCTGCTCGCACGGAGAGCACATTAAGTGCTCTCCGGCTCGTGCGGAACTCGCGATCGACTTCGCATGCCGACGGGCAGCCGGGGCCGACGCGAGGTTCAAGATTGTCAAAAAAGCGGTCGGCGCGCAGTGCGCCGACCGCCGATATATGGGGTCTGATATTTTCTACCAGCTAGTTCCTCTTACTCGTCTAGGAGATCCTCTGGCATGTCGTTGCCGTCGCCTAGATCGACAGGGGTTTCTTCGGGGGCAGAGCCGTCTTCTGTGGCTTCGCCTTCGGGCTTCTCCTTGGCGGCCGTCATGCGGGCTACGGCGCAGATGCGGTCGTTGTCGTCGACGGTCATCATCTTGACGCCCTGGGTGGCGCGGCCGGTCTGGCTGATCTCGTCGGTCTTGACGCGAATGACCGTCGCGCCCTCCGTCACGATGAATAGCTCGTGCTGCGGGCCCACCGTCTTCATGGCCGCGAGGTTACCCTTACGCTCGGTCATTTGGATGGTGTAGACGCCCTGGCCGCCGCGATTCTGCTCCGGGTAGTCCGCGACCGGCGTGCGCTTACCGTAGCCGCGCTCAGTGATGACGAACAGATCGCCGTTGCCGTTAGTGACTTCCATGCCCAGAACGCTCACGCCGTCCTTCATACCGATACCGCGAACGCCGCTGGTATCGCGGCCGGTGGCGCGCACCTGTTCCTCGGAGAACATGATCGCCTTACCCGCGGTGGTGGCCAGGATAATCTTGTCGCCCTCGCGCACGCGGCGCACGTTCAGCAGCGCGTCGTCGTCACGCAGGTTGATAGCGATCAGGCCGTCGCGACGACTGCGGTCATATGCGCTCATCACGGTCTTTTTGACCATGCCGCTCTTGGTGGCAAACATCAGATACTCGTCGGCAGGGAACTCGCGGCAGCTGATGACGCTCGCGATCTTCTCGCCCTCCTCGAAGGGCAGCAGGTTGACGATCGCGGTACCGCGCGCCTGGCGCGTACCCACCGGCAGCTCGTGCACCTTCAGGCGATAGACCTTACCCTTGCTCGAGAAGAACAGCACGTACTCGTGCGTGGACGCGATGAACATCTCGTCGATGACATCGTCCTCTTTGAGGTTGACGCCCGACACGCCCTTGCCGCCGCGCTTCTGGGCGCGGTAGGCGGCCACCGGGATGCGCTTGACGTAGCCGGTGTGGGTGATGGTCACGACCATGTCCTCGTCGGCAATGAGGTCCTCGACATCCAGGTCCTTCTCGACATGGCTGATCTCGGTGCGGCGCTTATCGCCGAACTTCTTGGAGATCTCGCGCATCTCTTCCTTGATGACGCCCAGGATCTTCTCCTCGTGCGCCAACAGGTCCTCGTAGTAGGCGATGGCGCGGCGCAGGCCGTCCAGCTCTTCCTGAATCTTGTCGCGCTCCAGGCCGGTCAGGCGGCGCAGCTTCATCTCGAGGATGGCCGTGGTCTGCTCGGGCGTAAAGCCAAAGCGCTCGATCAGGCGGCTGCTGGCCTCGGAATCGGTCTGCGAGGAGCGGATGATGCTGATGACCTCGTCGATATGGTCGAGAGCCATCAGGTAGCCCTCGAGGATATGCGCGCGGGCCTGGGCCTTCTTAAGGTCGAAGCGGGTGCGGCGGGTGACGACGTCGACCTGGTGATCGATGTAGTGCTGCAGCATCTCGCGCAGGCTCAGGCATTTGGGAACGCCGTTGACAAGCGCCAGGTTGTTGGCACCAAAGGTCGTCTGCAGCGAGGTGTACTTGTACAGGTTGTTGAGCACGACCTGCGGAATGACGCCCTTCTTGAGCTCGATGACCAGACGGATGCCCTTCTGGTTGGACTCATCGCGCATGTCCGAGATGCCCTCGATGCGCTTGTCGTTGACGAGCTGGGCGATCTTCTCCTGCAGGGTGCCCTTGTTGACCATGTAGGGAATCTCGGTAAAGACCAGGCGGCTGCGGCCGGTCTTGGTGGACTCCACATGTGCCTTGGCACGCACGGTAATGGAGCCGCGGCCGGTCTCGTAGCTCTGCTTAATGCCGGCGCTGCCCATGATGATGGCGCCGGTGGGGAAGTCCGGACCGGGCATGATCTGCATGAGCTCGTCGACGGTGGCGTCGGGGTTGTCGATCAGGTAGCAGGTGGCCTCGATCGCCTCGGTGAGGTTATGCGGGGCGATGTTGGTGGCCATGCCGACGGCGATGCCCTGGCTGCCGTTGACCAGCAGGTTGGGGAAGCGCGCAGGCAGTGCCACGGGCTCGGCGAGCGATTCGTCGTAGTTGGGCTGCCAGTCGACGGTATCCTTCTGCAAGTCACGCAGCAGTTCCATGGCGGGCTTGGCCAGGCGGCTCTCGGTGTAACGCATGGCCGCCGCGCCGTCGCCATCGATGTTGCCGAAGTTGCCGTGACCGTCGATGAGCGGCGTGCGCATGGAGAACCACTGCGCCAGGCGGACCATGGCCTCGTAGACCGCAGAGTCACCGTGCGGGTGGTACTTACCGATAACTTCGCCGACCGTCCAGGCCGACTTTTTGTGTGGGCGGTTGGGGTAGATGCCGCTCTCGTTCATCGCGTACAGGATGCGGCGGTGTACCGGCTTTAAGCCGTCGCGCACGTCCGGCAGGGCACGCGCTGTGATAACCGACATCGAATACTCGATGAACGACTGCTTCATCTCGCGACCGAACTCCGAAATCTGGAGCTGGCCGCCGTTGATGTCCTCGCCGGCCGAGGCGCCACGATCGACTTCGCCAAAGCTCTCCTCGAGCTCACCGTCGTCGTCCTCTTCCTCATCATCATCGGCATCGGGGTTATAGGCGTCCGGATCGCCGTCCTCGCCCTGCTCAGCACGGGCAAGCAGGCGCTTCAGATCATCGGGCATACCGGCATCGCCGGCCTCGTCCATACCCTCGTTATTGTTGATATCGTCTGCCACGTTACCTCCTCTTAAGCGTCAAGGAATCGTGCATCATGTGCATGCTTCTCGATGTACTCGCGGCGATAGCCGACCTCGGAACCCATCAGCTCGCGCACGGCGCGGTCCGCCACCACGGCGTCCTCGATCGACACACGCTGCAGAATGCGGGTCTTTGGGTCCATCGTCGTCGAGGCAAGCTGTTTGGGGTCCATCTCGCCCAGGCCCTTGTAGCGCTGGACGGTATAGCCCTTGCGCTTTTTGGTGATCTTGCCGTCCTTGGCCTTGCCGTCCTCGTCGTTATCATCGGGGTTCAGGCCCAGACTCTGGATGGTATCGCGCAGGATCTCGTCTTCGGGCTGGCGGCCGTTGGGATACACGTAGTGGATCTTGTTGCGCACCTTAATGCCAAAGATGGGCGGGCAGGCAACATAGACGTAGCCGGCATCGATCAGCGGACGCATGTACTTGTAGAAG
>JAXKFZ010000053.1:0-2626 GCA_036550635.1 Collinsella sp.
CACGGTAACCCTGCGAGCGCCCGGCAATGTGGCGCCGCAAAAATCGAAAGGAATGTGTCAGATGTACGAGATCGACCTTAACCTCCCTAAGCAGATCGTCGCTGACGTCCTGTCCAACCACGAGATCCACAGCGTCGCCTTCGTCGGCTGCGGCGCTTCCATGTCCGACCTTTACCCCGCCAAGTACTTCCTGGCCAACAACACGGACAAGCTGAACGTTCAGATCTTCACCGCTAACGAGTTCAACTACGACACGCCTTCCTGGGTCAACGAGCACACCTTCGTGATCACCTGCTCCCTCGGTGGCTCCACGCCCGAGACCGTCGAGGCCAACAAGACCGCCAAGAAGCACAACTGCCCGGTCGTCTCCCTCACCAACAAGGCTGGCTCCGCTCTGACCGTCGACGCTGACTACGTCATCGTCCACGGCTTCCATGCCAACTATGCTGCCAAGGCCGAGAAGCCCGCCTACGCCATCGCTCTTGCTCTCGAGATCCTTCAGCAGACCGAGGGCTATGATCACTACGAGGACATGATCACCGGCCTCACCAACATCTTCGAGCTGATCGAGAACGCTGCTCACTCCGCCAAGGGCCTGGCCAAGCAGTTCGCTCAGGACTTCAAGGACGACAAGATGATCTACTTCATGGCCTCCGGTGCCTCCGAGAAGATGGCTTATTCTAACGCCGCCTTCCTGTTCACCGAGATGCAGTGGATCGACGCTGCTTCCTACAACACCGGCGAGTACTTCCACGGCCCGTTCGAGGTTTCCACCGAGGGTAAGCCCTACGTCTTCCTCATGTCCGACGGTGCTACCCGTCCGATGGACGCTCGTGCCCTCACCTTCCTTAAGCGCATGGGCGCCAAGGTCGCTCTGATTGACTCCAAGGACTACGGCCTGGCCGACGCTGTGCCGGCTAGCGTCCTCACCTACTTCAACCCGCTGCTGCACCTCGCCGTTATGCGCGAGTACGGCAACCAGATCGCCGAGGCCCGTCAGCACCCGCTGACCATGCGTCGCTACATGTGGAAGCTTTCCTACTAATCACAAGTAAGTAGACCTTACGGGTTGATTGAGAGGGGATGGGGTTTGCGCCCCGTCCCCTTTTTTGTTCTTGAGAGGAGATGCGTATGATCAAGGCAGTGCTGTTCGACATGGACGGCGTGCTGGTCGATACCGAGTGGTTCTACAACCGTCGTCGCGTGGCGTTTATGGAAGAGAAGGGGTTCCACTTTGACGAGATCCTCGATCTTTCGGGGTCTAACGAGCCTGCCATTTGGGAGGCGCTGGTGCCCGACGATGTTGAGCTGCGCGAGCGCCTGCGCGTGGAGTATAGGCAGGTCTACAGCCCGGACCACCCCGTTCCGTATGCCGAGCTGCTCAACGAGCAGACGGAGCCGGTGATGCGCGAGCTGCACGAGCGTGGCGTGAAGTGTGCCATCGCGAGCTCGTCCTATCGCGAACTGATCGACGAGCTGGTGGAGATTGCCGGCATCGCCGACGTGCTGGACTACACCATCAGCGGCCACGAGTGCAGTGCGTTTAAGCCCGATCCCGAGATCTACCTGCGCGCCATGGAGGCGCTGGGGGTGGAGCCTGCCGAGTGCCTGGTTATCGAGGATTCGCCGATGGGGATCGAGGCTGGCAAGCGCTCCGGCGCCCGCGTCCTGGCGCTGCGTCCGCACGAGGGCGTCAACCTCGATCAATCGCGAGCCGATGCCGTTATCGATAATTTGACCGACATTTTGGCCGCTTTGTAGTGTCAATCCGCCGCGAGAAGCACGGGTTCAAACGTTTTTTGCGGTGGACTGGCTCAATTTGGTTTCGATTTTGATCCGTATGGCTTCGATTCGGACTAAGTGAGTAGACTTTTTGGCGCAGGCCGAGCACAATGCATATCTTCCTTTGTAAAACCGCAGGTCACAGAGTTGGCGGTTTTGGGTGTGCTCGCCAGATCGTAAAAAGTCTACTCACTTGTAATTTGGGCCTTTGGTCGTGGGGGTTGCTGGTCCCGCTTTGGTTGTCGAGGGAGGGCGAATTGAAGCGCCCTCGCACGCTCCGTGCTACAATCGCCGACATGCCTCACAACTAGATTTGCCTTCGAAAGGAGCCCGCGTGGCGAACGCCATCGATCAGCTCACGGACCGCGTGCTCATGCTCGGCCGTCTCACCATCGTCCGCCGCGCCATTACTGCAGTGGCGGTCACAATTTCCGCCGTTCTCCAGACATTTCTGATCCAGGCATTCATTCAGCCCGCCGACCTGCTTCCGAGCGGCCTCACCGGCGTCGCGGTCCTGCTCGATCGCGTTACCTCGCTCGGCGGCGTTCACATCGACATCTCGCTCGGTATGCTCGCGCTCAACATTCCCGTGGCGCTCCTATGCTGGAGCGGCATTAGCAAGCGCTTCGTCATCTTCTCGATGATGCAGGTCGTGCTCTCGTCGCTGTTCCTCAACGTCTTTCACTTCGCGCCGTTTTTGGGTGACAAGATCATGCTCATCATTTTTGGCGGCGTGGTCTCGGGTCTGGGCGCTGCCATCGCGCTTAAATCCGGCGCATCCACCGGCGGCACCGACTTTATCGCGCTGTGGGTTTCCAACCACACGGGCAAGACCATCTGGGGC
>JAXKFZ010000304.1:0-12084 GCA_036550635.1 Collinsella sp.
ATCGCATTCCTCTTGGGTGCAATCTTCCTCGTGCCCGTCGGAGCTGTTTTCGGTGAGCTCACGGCTGCTATCCCCATCTCGGGCGGCATCGTCGAGTATGTCGATCGTAGCTTTGGCCGTACACTGAGCTACATCACCGGATGGCTTTTGGCCCTGGGCAACGGCATCCTGTGCCCGTGGGAGGCCATCGCCATTTCGACCCTCGTGTCCGAGATGTTCGGCAGCCTACCCGGTCTTGAGTGGCTGCGCGCCGTCAAGCTCTACACCATCCTGGGGGCCGACGTCTACCTGTTCCCGACGCTGATCGCGCTCGGCTTTGCAGTCTACGTCATCTTCCTCAACTTCCGCGGCGCCAGCTCGGCCGCCAAGCTCCAGGCCTTCCTGACCAAGGCTCTGCTCTGCGGCATGCTGCTCGCCATGGGCGTCTCGCTGTTCACCGGCTCGCCGGACAATGCCATGCCTGTGTTCTCCCAGGTCACCGGCGCTGGCGGCGGCAAGGCCGCTACCGAGGGCGCCAGCCTGTTCGCCGGCATCGTGTCGGTCCTGGTTCTGACCCCGTTCTTCTACGCCGGTTTCGACACCATTCCTCAGCAGGCTGAGGAAGCAGCCGAGGGCCTCAACTGGAACAAGTTCGGCAAGATCATCTCCCTGGCCCTGCTGGCCGCCGGCGGTTTCTACATGGTCTGCATCTACTCGTTCGGTACCATTCTCGACTGGCATGAGTTTGTTAAGAGCCCGGTTCCCGCGCTTGCCTGTCTCAAGGGCATCAACATGCTCCTGTACCTGGCCATGCTCGTCATCGCCACGCTTGGACCCATGGGCCCGATGAACTCCTTCTACGGCGCAACGAGCCGCATCATGCTCGCCATGGGCCGCAAGGGCCAGCTGCCCGAGAAGTTCGCCGAGGTCGACCCCAAGTCCGGCGCTCCCAAGCTCGCCTGCGTTGTTCTGGGCGTCATCACCGTCGTCGGTCCGTTCCTGGGCAAGAACATGCTTATCCCTCTGACCAACGTGTCGGCTCTCGCCTTCATCTTCTCCTGCGGCATGGTCGCCCTCGCCTGCCTGCGCATGCGCTTCACCGAGCCCGACCTGCCTCGTCCCTACGAGGTGCCCGGTGGCAAGTTTGGCATCGGCCTCGCTATCGCTGCCTGCGCCATCATCATCGGCCTGCTCGTGATTCCGTTCTCTCCCGCCTCCCTCAACATGGTGGAGTGGAGCATCGTGATCGGTTGGTTGGCTATTGGCCTGGCCCTCATGGCTTTCACCAATTCCCGCAAAAAGTAACGCCTAGCCGGGGCGGATCGGGTACGCGGTGCCCTCTCTCCCGCGCACCGAACCCGGCATCACTTGGGTAGCTTTGTGAGGCCGCGACCCAACACGGCCTCGCCCACATATATGGATCCATAAGGAGGAACCATGTCCACTAAGTATGCAATCGTTGGCGGCAAGCTCATCGACGGTACCGGTGCCGAGCCGGTCGAGAACTCCCTCGTTCTCGTCGACGATAACGGCAAGATCGAGTACGCCGGCGCCATGCAGGACCTTCCCGAGGGCGTTGAGGTTATCGACGCCGCCGGCAAGACTGTCCTTCCCGGCCTGATCGACACCCACCTGCACTTCTCGGGCAACCTGACCGACGATGACACCGATTGGGTCATGCAGCCGCTCCTCGAGAAGCAGGCCGTCGCCGTCAAGCAGGCCTACGACTGCCTCACCCACGGCCTCACCACCGTCTGCGAGATCGGCCGCTTTGGTATCCAGATCCGTGACTGCATCGACAAGGGCGTCTTTAAGGGCCCGCGCGTTCTGGCCACCGGCCTCGGTTTCTGCCGCGTTGCCGGCCACGGTGACTCTCACCACTGCACCCAGGAGCTCAACAAGGAATCCCATCCCTGGGGCGACCAGGTCGACGGTCCTTGGGATCTGCGCAAGGCCGTCCGTCGTCGCCTGCGCGAGAACCCCGATGCCATCAAGATCTGGGCTACCGGTGGCGGCATCTGGCACTGGGACTCCGGTCGCGACCAGCACTACTGCTCCGAGGAGATCCAGGCCGTGGTCGACGAGGCAAAGATGGTCGGCATCCCCGTGTGGAGCCACTGCTACAACAACCACGCCGCTGCCTACGATTCCGTTCGCTTTGGCTGCGAGCAGCTGATTCACGGTTTCGATATCGATGAGCGCACCATGGACCTCATGGCCGAGCAGGGCACCTTCTTCACCCCGACGATCGCCTTCCTGCCCACCTGGTACGCCACCTATCCGCCCGTCTACGTCCCCGAGCTGCACGACAAGTACGAGGGCACCCTGGTCGAGAAGGAGCTGCAGCGCAACTACGACTGCCTGCGCGAGGCCAAGAAGCGCGGCGTCGTCATGACGATCGGCTCCGACTCCTTCTCCTTCGTCACCCCGTACGGCACCTGCTCCATCGAGGAGATGTACGAGTTCGTCGACAAGATCGGTTTCACCCCGGTCGAGACCATCACCTGCGCTACCCTCAACGGTGCCAAGATGTGCCACATCGAGGACGAGACCGGTTCCATCGAGGCCGGCAAGTGCGCCGACCTGCTGGTCGTCAACGGTGACGTCGCCGCCGACATCCACGTGCTCAACACCGACAACATGGACGTCATCATGAAGGACGGCTGGATCGTCGAGGCTGGCACCTTTGGCGAGGCCAACAAATACAGCGCCTAAACTACCGTTCATCGACGACTGGATGTAAAACACAGTATTTGATTGCATAATGCAATGGAGAGGGTCGCTTGCGGCCCTCTTTATTGCTATGGGTGCGATAGATAAAAGGGGATGACGGTGGATTTAAACAGGCTGATTCTGGGCAAGAGCTACAACTCTACCAAGGTCTTTCGTACGGCCCAGCATGTGGTCCAGGCCATCCTGCTCGGCGTTGTCGTTCCGGCGCTTATCCTGCTGCTTATCTGGGATTTAACCGATAACCCCAATCCCGTTCCGGGCGTTGTCGTTATTGCCGGCATGGTCATGCTGTGCTTCTTTTTCTCGTATGTCTTTGTGGTCCCCGACGACCTCACATCGAGCGCAACCGACCGTACGCTTGCCATCGCATCAAAAATATTCGCCTACACGTCGCGCGGCCTTACGCCCGAAGCGGCCCTGGGCGCCTCTAAAATTATCCTGTCCGAGACCATCGCCTCTGCCATCTGCTTTACCGATGGCAAACAGGTGTTGGCAAGCTGGGGCGAGGACTCGGCAAAATGCCCCGCGGGCACCCCGGTGGTGCTGCGGACTACGCTCAACGTGATCAACAGCGGTGAGCAAAGCGTGTTCTCGCGCGATGCCTCGACCGAGACAGGTGGCTACTTTCCGCGCCTGCGCGCCGGTATTGTCGCACCGCTTACCGTGCGCGGGCATTGCGTGGGCACGCTCGAGCTGTATTATCCCCGTCTGAGCAGCATCGATATGCGCCAGACGGCGCTTGCCTCGGGCTTTGCCGACCTCATTTCCACGCAGCTTGCGAGCTTTGAGCTCGAGCGCCAGGACGAGCTTACGGCCCGCGTGGAGCTGCGCGCCTTGCAATCGCAGGTCGATCCTCATTTTCTGTTTAACACCATCAGCACCATCGTGTCGCTCGTGCGTACCGAGCCGGACAAGGCCAGGTCGCTGCTGATCGACTTCTCCAACTACTACCGTCAGACGCTTTCTGATTCCGATACCCTCACAACGCTCGAGCACGAGGTGGAACAGGGCACTCGCTATATCAATCTTATGCAGGCTCGTTATGGCGACGGCCGTCTGCGCGTCTCGGTCGATATCGACTTTGAGGTGCGCGATTGCATGGTGCCGCCGTTTATCTTGCAGCCGTTGCTCGAAAACTGCATCAAGCACGCGCAGCGCGAGACCGAGCCGCTTTCTATTCATGTTAGGGCTTTCGAGACCGATGACGGTTTGGAGATCATCGTCGAGGACGATGGCATCGGTATGAGCGAAGAGGTCTGCGCGCATCTGTTTGAGCAACATCGCCTGGAGGAGCCCGAGAGCATTACCGCCGACGGCTCCGTCAAGCGAGGTTGCGGCCTGGCGCTCTTCAACGTGCTTCAGCGCATCCATTTCTTTTACGGAGAAGATTCCGGCATGCGCGTGAAGTCCCAGGAGGGCGTGGGAACGCAGGTCATCGTCGAGCTGAACGGCGAGCCGCATGAGCCTGCGCCGTTGACGGCGTAGCACGCGGTTGGATTGAGAGAAAAAGAGGGGAAGCACATATGTCCGAAGGCTGGAACATCTTGGTGGTTGATGACGAGCCTCCCATTAGGGCTGAGCTACGCTATCTGTTGGAAAAGGATACGCGTGTGGGTCAGATTGCCGAGGCGGGCAATGTCACCGAAGCCGTGGAGTCGATTCTGTCGAACAAGCCCGACGTGTTGTTTTTAGACATTACCATGCCCGGTCGCTCGGGAATTGAGCTTGCCGAGACGCTGCAGAACCTAAAGACGCCGCCGGTGGTTGTGTTTGTGACGGCGTTTGCCGAATTTGCCGCCGATGCGTATAACCTCGATGCGGTCGACTATGTCGTCAAGCCGGTCGAGGACGCACGCCTGTCAAAGGCACTCGACAAGATCGAGGCAGCCTTGGGTGCCCGTCGTGTTGCCCACGCTCCGCGCCAGCCTTTGCGTCTGACGGTGGACCGCGGGGGCAAAAAGGTGTTCATTCCCGCCGCAGACGTCTGCTACTTTGAGGCGCGCGCCGATTTTTGCAACGCCATCTGCGCCGAGGGAACGTACCTGATCAATGAGTCGATCTCTTCGCTCGAGCGTCGCTTGGTCTCCGAGGGCTTTATTCGCGTTCATCGCAGCTATCTGGTCAATTTGGAAGACGTGCACAATGTCGAGATTGGCTCCACGGGGTTGATGGAGCTCAGGCTCGACCGCGTGAACTCGACGGTACCGGTGTCCCGTCGTCGCGCCGCCGAGGTCAAGTCGCACCTGGGGCTTGCGTAAGAGGCTTGCGTGCCGTCGTTTACCATCGCAGGTTTGGCATGGGCGCGCGGTGGGCATAATGGGTGGCATCGAATGAAATCGAAAGGATCATTATGCCCGCGCTTATCACCCATCATCTGTTTGGCGAGGAAAGCATCGACCGTCTTCCGCAGGGCGTCATCACGTCCGATGAAGAGCGCATTGCCTTTATCTTGGGCAACCAAGGCCCCGACCCGTTTTTCTTTCACATTCTGACACCGCGTGTTTCCGACTGCACGCTGCTGGCGCAGGTCATGCATCGGTCGCGCATGTCTCGCCAGTTCGCGTGCCTGCGCGACGGCGTGTCGCATCTGCTGCCGCGCGACGCCAGCTTGGGTCGCGCTTTTGCGCTGGGCCTGCTGTCTCATTACGTGCTCGACCGCAACGCCCATCCCTTTGTCTATGAGCAGCAGTTTGGCATCGTGGAATCCGACTCAGAGCTTGAGGATTCGAGCAGTCAAGTTCATGCCGTGATCGAGAGCGACCTGGATGTACTGATGCTGCAGCTTAAGCGCGATGGCGCTACGGTCGACGATTACCCGCCGGCGGGCGAGATCGTCACCACCGATCGCATCAGTCGCGTGGCCGGCGTGCTGATGAGCTATGTTGCCGGACGCGTGTACGGCATTGACATTCCGGCGGGGGAGTACGGTGCTGCCGTTGCCAATATGCAGCGACTTTACCGTGCGATTGAGCCGGCCGGCTCCGTAAAGACGCGCGCGATCTCGCTGGTTGAGGGGTTGGTGCACGACTACTCGCTGCTCGACGGCCTTGCCCATCGCGTGACGACGGAGCTGCCCGAGCGCACCGGTAACCTGGGCCATCTGACATGGAAGAATCCCTTTACCGATGAGGTCTCGAACGAGAGTTTCCCCGAGGTCTTTGATCGCGCGCTGGTCGATTACGAGTGCACGGTCGCGCGTTTTATCGAGACCGGTGACATGGAGGCCGTGACCGGTCACGTCAACTACAGCGGCCGCGTGCTCGGCACCGACGAGGAGTTCGACCGCGAGGAGTAGGGTCCGCTCCTGTCTCTTTGCCGAATCCTTACCGGCGCCTCCGTGCAATTGGGGTACGATGAACTAACTGCATATCGGGCAAATACGAAGGGTCCCTGTCCATGAAATACACCAAGCTCGAGCGTAACTGGGTTATGTACGATGTGGGCAATTCGGCCCTCGTGCTGCTCAATACCTCGGTGGTGCCCATTTACTTTAACGCCATCAATACCGGCGCTTCCTCGGCCGACCTGGTGGTCGCCTGGGGCAATGCACAGACGATCGCCTCGCTGGTCATCGCCATGCTCATGCCCATTCTTGGCGCGCTTGCCGACTACGCTGGCAACAAGATCAAGTTCTTCTTGGGCTTCTTCCTCACGGGCCTGGTGCTTTGCCTGGCGCAGGCTATCCCAATGTCCGCCATGGCATTTTTGACCGTGTACGTGCTGTGCACCATCGGCCTTAACTCTTCTATGACGTTCTACGACGCCATGCTGCCCGACATTACCACCGATGAGCGCATGGACGCCGTGTCCAGCTCGGGCTATGCCTGGGGCTACATCGGTTCCACCGTGCCGTTCGTCATCTGCCTGGCGCTCATCATGGGTGGCCCCGCTCTTGGCGTCCCCACCATGCTGGCAACGCGTCTGTCGTTTATCATCACTGGTGCCTGGTGGCTCATCTTTACCCTGCCGCTCATTCGCACCTATAAGCAAAAGTACGGTCGCGAGCGCGGTCCCGAGGACACTATCGGCCACATCGTGGGCGGTGTGTTCTCCGAGGTCGGACACACCATGCGCGAGATTGCCCACAACAAGACCGTGCTGGTCTACATGATCGCGTTCTTCTTCTATATCGACGGTGTGCACACGGTCATTTCCATGGCCACCAGTTACGGATCGGCCTTGGGCATCGATTCGACGCAGCTGGTGCTTGCGCTGCTCGTTACGCAGTTCGTGGCCTTTCCGTCCGCCATCATCTACGGTAAGCTCGCCGGACGCGTGGGCACGCTCAACATGATTCTGGTGGCGGTCGCCGCCTACATGGGCATTGTGCTGTTCGCCGCGTTCTTCCTAAAGACTGCCTTTGAATTCTGGGTGCTTGCCATTATGGTCGGCCTGTTCCAGGGCGGCGTGCAGGCGCTCAGCCGTAGCTACTTTGGCCGCATTATCCCCAAGGAAAAGTCCAACGAGTACTATGGCTTCTTTGACATCTTTGGTCGTTATGCAAGCGTTATGGGCACCTTCCTGGTGTCGGTCGTCACCTCGCTGACCGGCAACCCGTCGCTGGGCGTCCTGTCTATCGGCGTGCTGCTGGTGGTGGGCTTTGTGCTGCTGGTCCGTCTGTCCCGCATGTCTCAGACGGCAGAGCAGGCCGCATAGGAACTTGCCGGTAATTGCGTCCGCCGCGATACTCTTTTGGGGTTATCCGCAATAAACATTCTGACTTTCGAACAATGATTAGCCCAAGTGGGTATGATGGAGTCAGCTAGGTCGCGGGGCGTCGCCTGTGTTTGGCGGCGTCCCGTTTTTGTGTTGCAGGGAGGGTAAGGCATGAACGCCACGGTCGTGATTCCAACGTATTGGGCGGGCGATGACGCTTGCGCAAACGCCCCTGGCACCTATGACCATTCGACGCGTCTCAACGCCGACAATCCCGAACTCGACCGCTGCCTGGCCTCGCTTGAGCAGGTACGTGACATTCCGCGCATCATCCTTTTGGTGGTCTGTCCCGTTTCTGCCACAGCCGATGTGTCGCTGCGCGTGCACGAGATTGTCGACGCGCATCCCACGCTCAAGGTCACCGTTGTTACCAACACCCAGGCCTCGCGCATCGCAGACCGGGTTGCTCAGATCGCGCCCAAGGGTTCGGGCGAGTGCGTGAGCCTGCGAGGTTACGGTGCCATCCGCAACATGGGGCTAGCCTGTGCCGCTGTGCTGGGGCATGACGCGGTTATCTTTTTGGATGACGATGAGACTGTCATCGACGCCGACTTTATGAAGCGCGCGACCTATGCGTTGGGGCAGCAGACGCGTCAGGGCTTGCCGATCTTGGTCAAGAGCGGCTATTTCTACGATCGCGACGGCTCGCCGCTGGCTCCCACGGACAAGGCGGGCATCTGCCATCGTTGGTGGACCAAGCGCATCGAGTTCAACCGTTGGATGAAAAAGGCGCTCTCGGGCACCCGCATCTCGCGCTCCAACTACGTGTGCGGCGGCCTGATGGCCCTGCACGCCCGCGCCTTTACGCGTGTGGCCTTTGACCCGTTTATCACCCGCGGCGAGGACTTGGATTACCTCTTTAACATGCGCATGTTTGGCTACGACGTGTGGTTCGATAACGAGTGGACCGTGCGCCATCTGCCTCCGGAGTCCGAAAAGCGCTCACCGCGCTTTATGCAGGATGTATACCGTTGGTACTACGAACGGGCCAAGTTGACATTCGCCGCGCATCAAAAGGAGCTCATTCCCGTTACGGCGGCATCGCTCATGCCCTACCCGGGCCCGTGGATTTCGCGCGAGCTTGACGACCGCGTGCGCAAGACCGCTATGGTCCGCAGCGTGTTTACCCGCGAGCATGAGGGCTACCTGCGCATCTGGCGCCATGGTATCGACGAGGCAAAGGCCTATGCGCGCCAAAACGCTGCAAGCTACCTGCGTTTCCAGAGCTTTTGGCCCAAGATCATGGACGGGCTTTGGCGTGACGCACAACTGATCAGTATCCTGGAGGGGGCCGAATGATCGACCGCCGCGCCCAGCGCGATAGTTCAATATCAATCTTTCGCATCATTGCCGTTGCCTGCGCCATTTGTGTGCTGGTGTACTTTATTTTTGCCTTGGTGACCGGTATCGAGCCGATCGCCACGGTGATTGCCTGCGCGCTGCTGTGCATCTTTCTGTGCATCTTTATCTTTTTGACGCTCAATCCCGATTCGGTGCGCTCCCAGTACACCGAGGAGACGCTCTCGGTGGCCTCGGCCATGCTCGAGGACATTAAGGGCGGTCTGACGCAGGAGTCGGCGCGTTTGGTGTGCCGGCGCATTTTGCCCGAGACGCGCGCCATGACGGTGGCCATCACCGACGAGGACAACGTGCTTGCCTGCGCGGGCGAGTTTGAGGAAAAACTGCTGCCCGATACTCCCATCCACACGCTTGCCACACGCTACGTTATCGAACATGGCATCGTGCAGTCGTTCAACCGTATGGTGGATGTCGTGGGCTCGGACGGCTCGCACAACCAAGTCCCCGCCGGCATTATCGCCCCCATCAAGGTGGGCGATCGTACCGTCGGCACGCTCAAGTTCTACTACAAGACCCCGCGCGCCGTCGACCGTACCCAGTATGCGCTTGCCTCGGGCTTTGCCGAGATCTTGTCCACGCAGCTCGCCATCCACGAGCTCGAGGTGCAAAAGGAACTCACGGCGCGCGCCGAGGTGCGTGCGCTGCAGGCGCAGATTAACCCGCACTTCCTGTTCAACACGCTGAACACCATTGCATCGTTTACGCGCACCGACCCGCTGCGGGCCCGCGAACTGCTTCGTGAGTTCTCATCGTTCTATCGTGCCACGCTCGACAACTCGGGATCGCTTATTCCGGTCTCGCGCGAGGTCGCACAGACCAAGCGCTACCTGACGTTTGAGAAGGCGCGCTTTGGCGAGGATCGCGTGCTGGCGACCTTCGACGTGTCCGAGGACGTCGAGGACACGCTGGTGCCGGCATTTGTAATCCAGCCAATCGTCGAGAATGCCGTGCGCCATGGTATGGGCGACGACGATGCACTGAGGATCGACGTGTCGGTCCACAGGGATGGCGAAGATGCGATTTTGATTGTGGTCGCCGATAACGGCGTGGGCATGGACGAAGGCACCGCTGCCAGACTGTTTGACGAACGCTCCGCCCGTCCCGACGCCAGCTCCCCGCAGGGCGGCGGCGCCGGTGTGGCCATGCACAATATTTCGGAGCGCATCCATCGCTTTTATGGACCGCACTCTTATACACGCGTCGAATCGGCTCCGGGCAAGGGCGCTAAAGTGCTCCTGCATCTCGATTTGTCGGAGAGCATCTTCGACATTCAAGAGTAGAATGATAGGTTACGGGTTTAACGCTAGTTGGCGGATGCCCGACGTAGTTAGTTGACGAAAGGTTTTATCCCTATGCTGCGTGCGATGATTGTGGATGATGAGGCCCCGGCCCGTTCGGAACTTCGCTTCTTGCTCGAGCAGACGGGCAAGATCGGCACGATCACAGAAGCGTCGAGCGTTCGCTCCGCTATCGAGATGCTTATGGAGAGCCGCGTCGATGTTGTGTTCCTCGATATCTCGATGCCTGGCGCTTCGGGTCTGCAACTTGCCGAGGCACTGCATAAGCTCAAGAATCCGCCGGCGATCGTATTCGTAACCGCGTACAGCGATCATGCGGTCGAGGCGTTTGATGTGGATGCCGTCGACTATCTGATGAAGCCGGTCGAGGAGGCTCGCCTGGATCGAGCGATCGATAAGGTTATGCAACGCGCCAAGCCTGTCACGGACAGCAAGGTGACCATCGAGCGCATCCCGGTGGAAAAGGGCGGCCGCAAGGTCCTCATCCCCGTGGACGACATTCGCTTTATTATGGCCAAGGACGATTACTCCTGTATTTATACGGTCGATGACCGCTTTTTGTCCACGACCTCGCTGGCACAGTTCGAGGCCAAGCTCTGCGACTTTGGCTTCTTCCGCGTTCACCGCCGCTATATCGTCAACTTGGCGTGTGTCACCGACGTCGAGACGGTTCCCTCGGGCGCTATCCAGCTGGGCATTACGGGCGTCGACGAACGCGTACCGGTTTCGCGCCGTCGCGTCGTACCGCTCAAAAAGGCCCTGAGCCTCTAGTACACCGGCCCCGCAGCCCTGTAGACCAAAATCGTCTGCGGAGCCGTGGGGCTTTTTGCATGAATGCACCAAATCTTTTTGCGGAAGGGATCCCATGAACAGTGCAAGCGCCAAGCGTATCGACATTATCTCGGACACCCACGGCTATCTTTCGCCTGCGCTCTTGGACGAGCTTAAGGGTGCGGATCTGATTATCCACGCCGGTGACCTTACGTCGGAGATGGATTACGAGCACCTGCGCACCATCGCCCCCGTGCGAGCGGTGCTGGGCAATAACGATTACTACCGCGACTACGGCCCCGATGTGGACCGCTTGGCACTCTTTACCTACGAAGGCCTCAAGTTTGCCGTAGCCCACTACCGTGAAGACCTCCCGGTGGGATCTGTAGACGTAGCCATCAACGGCCACACCCACGTAACCAAAGAAGCCCAAGTGGGCCGCTGCTTGGTCCTCAACCCAGGCAGCGCCAGCTATCCAAGAGGCACCCGAGGCCCCACCATGGCCAGAATGCTCGTCAAGGACGGCAAGATTCTGAGCATCAAATTTATTGACCTAGAGTAGGTGCAACAAAAACGGGGGATGCAGATCGCATCTCCCGTTTTTCTTTGAGCCAAAGGCCGAAGTTCAACAACAATCTTAGACAACCTCGCCGAGGAGAACGGGGACCTCGAGCCGCGGAAGCGGCGAGGAACAAAGTCTTTGAAGCAAGTGACGGCAGGGAGGGTCTCCGGGGCCGGCTGGCGCGGGTTGAGTTTGTCGCGAGTTCCGCACGCAAAGGAAAGCACTTAATGTGCTTTCCGTCTTGCGCAGGACTGTAGAGCAGCAAACTCAACCCGCGCCAGCCGGCCCCGGAGACCCTCCCGGAGGGACCGAAAAACTTTTTCAAAAAAGTTGTTGCGCGGCGGACAGACTTCTGTGTATACTAATCCCCGCAGCGCACGCGAGCGGAAACAAACGCGAACGACTGCCTGGGGAGTTAGCTCAGTTTGGTTAGAGCGCCGGCCTGTCACGTCGGAGGTCGCGGGTTCGAGCCCCGTACTTCCCGCCAACGCAATTAAAGCCACGTCTTCGGACGTGGCTTTTTGCGTTAGAGGCTTTAGCCTGTGCGGGGCGCGCAGCGCGCCGCATCAGAAACCACCCGCTATGCGGGTGGGGCCAAACGGCTTTACAAAGCCGCCCCCTCGCCGGACACTTGCGATTGTTCAGGCCGCAAGGAATCCGAGTCGA